>NZ_DBHKYV010000047.1:0-3694 GCF_057315035.1 Cupriavidus sp.
CAACCTTAGTACCTGTCTGAAAAAACTTGACCACCACACTCCCCTCTCCCGCATGGCGGGAGAGGGGTTGGGGGAGAGGGTCGGCGGTTCAAGCTGAGACAAGTCGCAATTTGAACCTCATTCCCTCTCCCCCCGCCCCTCTCCCGCAGGCGGGAGAGGGGAGTAAACCAACAGCAAGCCTTACGCTGCCGAATCGTCGTCGAGCAGGCTGGCGCGTTTGCCGCGCTTGAGCCAGGCCGCGAGGTTATGCGGACGCAGCGTGTCGTATTCCTCGAACGGCTGGTGGATCCAGGGGTTCGACGGCAGGAACGTCACGTGGTAATCGGGCTCTACCTTCGAGCAGGCCTTGTACCAGAGCACCGCCGAACGTACGTCGGTCACGGCAGGATAGCGCTCCTTCAGGTGACGGCCCACGCGCTCCAGCGTCACCCCCGAATCCACGAGGTCATCGACCAGCAGGATCTTGCCGGTCAGCTCGCCACGGGTCATCGTGATGTATTGCGCGATATCGAGGTCGCCCTGCTGCGTGCCGGCGGCTTCGCGATACGAACTCGTGGCCAGGATGGCCAGCGGCACGTCAAAAATACGCGACATCTGGTCGCCCACGCGCAGTCCGCCGCGCGCCAGGCACAGGATCTTGTCGAACTTCCAGCCCGACTCGTGCACGTTCAATGCCAGGCGCGCAACCAGGCGGTGGTACTCGTCCCACGAGACCCACAGGTTCTCTTCATCATTGGTAGGCAGGTTCATGGCGTCTTTCTTGTATCAATGGCCAATGGATAAAGCATCGGCCCGCATATCGCGGGCCGAAGGCTTTTGTGAGGCCGCGACGCTCGTGGCGCCACGGTCATGCTCACGGGTATTTTTGCTGACTCAGGCGACCTGGTACGGATGACGCAGCAGGATCGTTTCGTCGCGGTCCGGACCGGTCGAAACCATGTCGATCGGAATACCAACCACTTCCTCGATGCGCTTCAGGTACACGCGTGCCGCTTCCGGCAGCGCATCCCACGTTTTCACGCCGAACGTCGATTCGTTCCAGCCCGGGAATTCCTCATACACCGGCACGCAGGCAGCCACGGCATCCGAACCGCGCGGCAGGATGTCGATGCGCTTGCCGTCGAGCTCATAGCCCACGCACAGGTTCAGCGTTTCCAGGCCATCGAGCACGTCGAGCTTGGTCATGCACAAGCCCGAAACGCCGTTGATCTGCACCGAGCGCTTCAGCGCTGCGGCGTCGAGCCAACCAGTACGACGCGGACGGCCGGTCACCGAGCCGAACTCCTTGCCGACATTGGCCAGGCGCACGCCCACGGCGTCCTGACGGGCCGGGTTGTCGTTGTCGTACAGTTCGCTCGGGAACGGGCCAGCGCCAACGCGCGTGCAGTACGCCTTGGTAATGCCCAGGATGTAGTTCAGGCGACCCGGGCCAACACCGGCACCTGCGGCGGCCGCACCGGCCACGCAGTTGCTCGACGTCACGAACGGGTAAGTGCCATGGTCCACGTCCAGCAGCGTGCCCTGCGCACCTTCGAACATCAGGTTGCCGCCCGCGGCATTCACCGCATACAGCTCGGCCGACACATCGGCCACCATCGGCTTCAGACGCGGCGCGTAGGCCAGCATCTCGTCGAGGATCTGCTGGTAGTCCACGGCTTCGGCGCCCAGGTACTGGGTCAGCATGAAGTTGTGGAACTCCACGTTCTCACGCAGGCGCTCGGCGAAATGCTTCGGATCGAACAGATCCTGCACGCGCAGCGCGCGGCGCGCCACCTTGTCTTCATAGGCCGGGCCAATGCCGCGACCCGTGGTGCCGATCTTGGCGGCGCCACGGCGCGCTTCACGCGCCTTGTCGATGGCAACGTGGTACGGCAGGATCAGCGTGGTGGCTTCGGAAATGCGCAGGCGGTTCTGCACTTGCAGGCCAGCGGCCTCGAGTTCTTCGATTTCGCGGAACAGTGCCTCGGGCGACAGCACCACACCATTGCCGATATAGCAGACGGTGCCTTCGCGCATGATTCCCGACGGGATCAGTCGCAGAATGGTTTTCTTGCCGCCGATGATGAGCGTGTGGCCAGCGTTGTGGCCGCCCTGGAACCGCACCACGCCTTTTGCCTGGTCGGTAAGCCAATCGACGATTTTCCCTTTGCCTTCGTCACCCCACTGGGTTCCGATCACGACGACATTGCGTCCCTGGCTTACTGCGGATGCGGACATGTTGAATTGGTCAGAAGGTTAAAAACGTATTCTACTCTCGTTGCCGGACGGTTCCCGTTTTTTGGGCGCCCGTATGACAGACGTTTGCATGCCTTTCCGGGCGATAACAGGCCGCCGCGGGCAGCAAACGTCATTTGAGAGCAACAGGAAAGAGCCGACGCAAACGGTCGGCCCGCTAAATCAGCGCGGCACTACCACCCAGGCATCGCCCTGGCGCAGCAGTTGCCGGTCGCAATTGAACTCGTCGAGCTCGTGCGTATGGCCCGGCAGCGACTGGATCACGATCTCGCCCGCTGCGCGCAGCGTGGCAATGGTTGCGCGCAGCGCAGGATCGGCATCCCACGGCGCAAAGATGGCCAGGGCTCGCACCTGAACCGGCGACAGTGCAGCCACCTCGCGCAGGTCCAGCGAGAAACCGGTTGCGGGACGCGCGCGACCGAATGCTTCGCCAACCTTGTCATAGCGGCCACCACGAGCCACATAGTTCGGCAAACCAGCAACATAGGCCGTGAACATCACGCCGCTGTGATAGTGGTAACCGCGCAAATCGGAAAGGTCGATATTCACGCTGGCACCGCTTACCTGCCCTGCCAGCGCCGCCAGCTCGTCCAGTGCACGGCCAATCGCCGGGCTGGCCGGCAATGTCGCGCGGGCGCGCTCGATCACTTCAACGCCGCCGTAGAGCGTGGGCAATGCCAGCAGCGCGTTGCGCTCGGTATCGGGCAGCCCGGTCGTCAGTTCGCGCAGCGCGGGTACATCCTTGGTTTCCAGCGCGGCAAACAATGCGTCCTCGATCTGGCGTACCGACGGCAGCGGCGCCAGCAATGCCTCGAGAATACCTGCGTGGCACAGGTCCAGACGGATCTCGGTCAGCCCCGCGGCCTGCAACGCGGCCAGCATCAGCTCCTGGATCTCGACGTCGGCTTCAAGGCCGGCATGACCGTAGATTTCGGCGCCAATCTGGATCGGTTCGCGTGTGGCATGGAAGCCGGCCGGGCGTGCGTGCAGCACATTGCCCGCGTAGCACAGGCGCGTCACGCCGGGGCGGTTGAGCAAGTGGGCATCGATCCGTGCCACCTGCGGCGTGATATCGGCGCGCAGGCCCATGGTGCGACCAGACAACTGGTCCACCAGCTTCAGCGTGCGCAGGTCGAGATCGTGGCCGGTACCGGTCAGCAATGACTCCAGGTACTCAAGCATCGGCGGCATGACCAGCTCGTAGCCATAGGTGCGGAACAGGTCCAGCATGCGGCGGCGCAGTTCTTCAATCTTGCGCGCTTCCGACGGCAGGACGTCGGCAATGTTTTCGGGCAGGAGCCAGCGGTTGGACATGGGGGGTCTCTTCTATCAAAAACAGGCTAGCGGGGAGCGGCCCCTCCAGCCGGACAAAACCCCGGGCGGACCGGGGTTCTGTCGAATATTGCGATCAGGGCGCCTGCGCGCCCGGTGCGCGGTCTACGCGCTACTTCTTGCCGCC
>NZ_DBHKYV010000047.1:3704-10457 GCF_057315035.1 Cupriavidus sp.
GGTGTTGCCACCAGCCGAACGCATATAGCGGAAGAAGTCCGAGTTCGGCTCGAGCACCATCACGTTGCCCTTGTCGCGGAACGTGTTGCGATAGGCTTCCATGCTGCGCCAGAACTGCGCGAAGCTCGGATCCTTGCCGAAGGAATCGGCATAGATCTGCGAAGCCTTGGCATCGCCCTCGCCCTTCACCACCTGCGCGTCGCGGTACGCTTCAGCCAGCACCACTTCACGCTGACGATCGGCATCAGCACGAATCTTCTCACCTTCGGCGGCACCGGTCGAACGCAGTTCGTTGGCCACGCGCTTGCGCTCGGCTTCCATGCGGCGGTAGACCGACTCGCTGATCGCCGGCAGCAGGTCCACGCGCTTCAGGCGCACATCGAGAATCTCGACACCCACGGACTGCGCGTACTCGGCCATGCCGGAACGGATGTTCTGCATGACCTTCTCGCGCTCGCCGGCCACCACGTCGGTGACGGTGCGCTTGCCGAACTCCTCACGCGCCACGGCATCGATACGCTGCGTCATACGGTCCTGCGCGCCGCGCACGTTGCCGCCGAAGGCCACGAAGAACTTGCGCGGATCGGTAATGCGCCATTTCACGAACCAGTCCACCACCATCGACTTCTTCTCGGCGGTCAGGAAACGCTCACTGGCTGCCACGTCGATCGTCTGCAGGCGACGGTCCATGAAGACCACGTTCTGCAGCGGTGGCGGCAACTTGAAATGCAGACCCGGCTCGCGCACCACCTGCTTGATCTCGCCGAAAGCGAAGACCACTGCGTACTGGCGCTGATCCACTACGAACAGCATCGACGAAGCAACGGCCAGCAGGATAAACAGGCCAATGGCAAAGGAAATCAGTCGGTTCATGACGGCTCTCCTTAGCGAACGTCGCGATCGCGGTTGCGCATCGACTCACGTGACCGGATGTCCGGTGTGGTCGAATCGGGCGCGGGCGGTGCGTTCGTGCCCGGCGTCGCCGTGGGCGCGCTGGACGATTGCACCTGCGACATCAGCTTGTCCAGCGGCAGATACAGCAGGTTGTTGCCCGCCTTGGCGTCGACAAGGATCTTGTTCGAATTGCTGTAGATCTGCTGCATGGTCTCCAGATAGATACGGTCGCGCGTAACCTGCGGCGCCTTCGCGTATTCGGCTTGCACCGAACGGAAGCGGGACGCGTCACCCTCGGCCTGTGCAACCACGCGGGCGCGGTACGCTTCGGACTCTTCCTTCAGACGCGCAGCGGTACCCTTGGCGCGCGGCAGGATGTCATTGGCATAGGCCTGCCCTTCGCTGATCGCGCGTTCGCGATCCTGGCTGGCCTTGTTCACGTCGTCGAACGCGGCCTGGACCTGCTCGGGCGGCTGCACGCTCTGCACGTTCACGGAAATCACGCGGATACCGGTCTTGTAGGCGGTCAGGATCGACTGGATCGATTTGGCCAGGCCTTGCGCAATCTGCTCGCGGTTTTCGTACAGCACGGAATCCATGCGGTTGCGGCCCACGATTTCGCGCACGGACGTTTCGGCCGCCTGCGTCACCAGTTCTTCATCGCCACCACGATCGGTCTTGTTGAAGAACAAAAACTCACTGGCGTCCTGGATGTCGTACTGCACCGTGAAGCGGACGTCGATGATGTTCTCGTCCTGCGTCAGCATCGACGAGTCCTTCAGGTTGCTGTCCTTGATCGACGTGGCACGGCCAACTTCCACCGAGCGCACCGCCGACAGGTTCACCACTTCGGCCGACTGGATCGGCCACGGCGCGCGCCAGTTGATACCGGGGCCCGTGGTGTACTTGAACTTGCCGAACTGCAGGATCACGGCGGTCTGGCCTTCCTGCACCATGAAGAAGCCGCTGGCCAGCCAGATGGCGATGACGGCCCCGACGATCAAGCCGATGCCGACATTCGAACCCTTGCCCGACGGACGCGAGCCATTGCCGAAGCCCTGCCCGCCGCCACCGTTGTCCTTGCGGCCCAGCAGGCCGCTCAGGCGGCGATTGAAATCACGCCAGAGTTCGTCGAGATCGGGCGGACCGTCTTGCGGACGCTGGTTCTGCTGGCGACTCTTGTCCTTGTCTTCATCATCCTGTCCGTTCCGACCCCAGCGAGGATCGTTCAACGAGAAGATGGCGCGCAGGCGCGGCCAGCGTGCAGCGCGCGCGGTGCGGCTGCCGGGCACGAAGTGCGAGTCAGGATTCCGAGGGAACAGGGGCATGTAGAGCACGGGTCCGGGAAAGTTTGGAACAGGGGGATTCTAGCAGCCATCTTGATCACTTTTGCTCAAATTCCCCCAATCAGGCGGCGATTATCAGCCGATTCTCAGTCAACGACGGTCAGTGCGGGGCGTTGATTCCCCGATCCGGGTCACTTTCGAGTCCATCGCCAGCGTCTTCATCGAGGTCACCGGCTTCCTGGTCGTCCTCACTGGCAGCCAGGGGAATACCTTCAAGCCGGGGATCCGACGGGAGGGGGTCGCCGGGCCGTTCGGCCAGCCAGCGCGCCACGTCGACCAGCGCCTCGCGCAATCCGTCGAGGCCCAGGCCATCGCGCGCGGAAAGAAACACGCGCGTCGGCACGCCCTCTTCGTTGCGTTCGATGCGTGGACCGTGCTCGAGCAATTCGGGGGCCGCGTCGATCTTGTTCATGACCACGATCTGCGGAATATCCGAGGCGTTGATTTCCGCCAGCACGCGGTTCACCTGCTCGATCTGCTCATGGCGCACCGGGCTCGATGCATCCACCACGTGCAGCAGCAGGTCCGCATGCACCGTTTCGTCGAGCGTGGCACGGAACGCCGCCACCAGTTGCGTCGGCAGGTCACGGATGAAGCCAACGGTGTCGGACAGCACCACATTGCCCAGCCCGTCAAGAAACAGGCGCCGCGATGTGGTGTCGAGGGTCGCGAACAACTGGTCCGCGGCATAGGCGCGGGCCTTGGTCAGCGCGTTGAACAGCGTCGACTTGCCCGCGTTGGTATAACCGACCAGCGAAATGCTAAGCGTGTCGTTGCGCGCGCGGGCACGGCGCTGCGTATGGTGCTGGCGCTGCAGCCGGGCCAGATCGGTCTTGAGTCGCTTGGCGCGATCATCGAGCATCCGGCGATCGAGTTCGAGCTGTCGCTCACCCGGGCCACCGCGCATGCCGATACCGCCCTTCTGACGCTCAAGGTGGCTCCAGGCGCGAACCAGCCGCGACGCCTGGTATTGCACCTGCGCCAGTTCCACCTGCACCTTGCCCACGTGGCTTTGCGCACGCTGGCCGAAGATGTCGAGGATCAGGCCGGTGCGGTCGATCACATGGCGGCTCAGGAAGCGTTCGAGGTTACGTTGCTGGGCCGGGCTCAACGCATGGTTGAACACGACCACGTCGGCGTCCAGCGCGTCCGCCGCCTGCTTGAGCTCTTCCGCCTTGCCCGATCCGATGAACAGCGCCGGATCGGGGCGCGAACGCTTGCCGGTCAGCGTGTGCACCGGCACCGAGCCTGCCGTGCTGGTCAGCAGCGCCAGCTCGGAAAGGCTTTCCTGGAAATCATGCTTGCCGAAATCCACGCCAACGAGAATGGCGCGCGAAGGTTCGGTCTGTGAGGTAGCTCTGGATTGCAAGCGGGAAGACGCGGAGCGCCGGAGAAAAATGGTTGAAAGCGGTTGTTAAGACAATAACTGAGCGAACTGCGACAACCTGCCACACCTGGATGCCACCAGGCTCAGGGTCGGACGAGGGTTCGATCGGGAGATGGTTGCGCGGCGCGCAGCCCGACAACAACGATTCGGACGGCTCGGGCAGTTCAGGCGGTTTGGCCTGCTGGACGGCAGCACCAGGGACATGCAATGCGACGGCCGCATGCGGATGCGGCCGTCCACGTACGAGGAAGAATCAGCCCTCGGTGGAATCATCCACACGGAAGTTGACCGCGCGCGCGGGCACGACGGTGGAAATCGCATGCTTGTAGACCATCTGCGTCACGGTATTGCGCAGCAGGACGACGTACTGGTCAAACGACTCGATATTGCCTTGCAGCTTGATGCCATTGACGAGATAGATGGAAACCGGCACGTGCTCTTTGCGCAGCGCGTTCAGGAACGGGTCTTGTAGCAATTGCCCTTTGTTGCTCATGGCACACTCCAAATTTATAGATTTAGTGATGGATCATGGGGACGAAAGTCCCCGGTTCAAGTCAGTCGGCGCAAAAACGCGCCAGAAAAAAGATCAAAACGGTACCAGGCTGGCATCAACGAGCAGGGCTCCCCCTGCTACCGTGAATTTAGCCGCAGTTCCAAACGAACGCAAACGAAACTTGGGCGCAAGGAACGGCACCTTTCTGGCTCAATCCTTCGAGTCCGCAAACGGGTTTTTGTTCGTGCGGAATTCGATGCGCAACGGCGTGCCCTTGAGCTTGAACGCCGTACGGAAGCGGTTTTCCAGGTAGCGCTTGTACGAATCGGTCACGTTCTGCAGGCCATTGCCGTGAATGATGACGATCGGCGGATTCGACCCACCCTGGTGCGCATAGCGCAGCTTGGGGCGCGACACACCGGAACGCTTGGGTTGCTGGAATTCCACCGCCTCATTGAGCACGCGCGTCAGCTGCGGTGTCGGCAGCTTGACCATGGCGGCCGCATAGGCGTCGTCCACCGAGCGCAGCAATGCACCAATGCCGGTACGCGCGAGTGCCGAGACATAGTGGACATTCGCAAAACTCAGGAACTGCAGCTTGCGCTCCAGATCGTGCTTGATGCGATCACGTGCGTGACCGTCGAGGCCATCCCACTTGTTCACGCCCACTACCAGTGCACGGCCCGATTCCACGATAAAGCCGGCGATATGCGCATCCTGCTCGGAGATGTCCTGCTGCGCATCGAGCAGTAGCACCACCACGTTGGCATCGGCGATGGACTGCAGCGTCTTGACCACCGAGAACTTCTCGATGGCCTCGAACACCTTGCCGCGCTTGCGCAGGCCGGCCGTGTCGATCAGCGTGTACGGCTTGCCGCCACGCTCGAACTCCACATAGATGGCATCGCGCGTGGTGCCGGGCATGTCGAACGCAATGACGCGCTCCTCGCCAATCAGCGTATTGACCAGCGTGGACTTGCCCACGTTGGGTCGCCCCACGATGGCGATCTTGACCCCGCGCTGGGCACCGTCGTCCTGCTCGGCCAGTTCCGGACGTTCCTGAATGGCCAGGTCGAGCGCCTCGTCGACCAGTTCATTGACGCCGTCACCGTGGGTCGACGAGATCGCGCACGGATCGCCCATGCCCAACTCGTAGAAATCCGCTGCCACCGAGGTGTACTTCATGCCCTCGGCCTTGTTCACGGCCAGCAGGACTCGACGACCGGTCTTGCGCAGGTAGTCGGCAATCACGCGATCCTGCGGCGCCAGGCCCAGACGGCCATCGACCAGGAAGATCACGACATCGGCTTCCACCACGGCCTGGCGCGTCTGCTTGGCCATCTCGGCAACGATGCCGTCCTTGGCCACGGGCTCGAAACCGCCCGTATCGATCACGATGAACGGACGCTCGCCGATACGCCCCTCACCATAGTGGCGGTCGCGCGTCAGACCCGGCAGGTCGGCGACGAGCGCGTCGCGCGAGCGGGTCATGCGATTGAATAGCGTCGACTTGCCCACATTGGGGCGGCCGACGATTGCGATAACTGGTTTCATTCAATAAACGGAAACAGGGGGCGGCTTGCACCGTCCCCCAGCAATTCCGGAGTCATGTTGATCCGACAACCACCGTGCCCGGGCACGGCTGGCCGCTTTTCCTGTCTAGCGGATGCGTGGCACCTGCCCCGATCCGCTATTGTTGGCACGACCAGGGATCATGCTACCGGATTGGCGCCGCCCGCGCGACAGGGGCACGGGCGGGCTTGCGTGCGCTGGCGATCAGTTCGGCACGAAACCGTAGATATCGCCGTCGCGGGTCTGCACCACCAGCGTCTGGCCCGCCATCACCGGTGCCGCGCTGATCGCGCTGCCATCGGTCTTCATGCGTGCCAGGACCTGGCCATCTTCCCGCGACAGGAAGTGCACAAACCCTTCAAAATCACCCACGGCCACCGAGCGGCCCACCGCTACCGGTGCGCCCAGGGCGCGATAGCGCAGGTCCGTGTTCTTCCAGCGTTCGTTGCCGTTCTGGCGATCGAACGAGAATACGGCCGACGTTTCATCGCTGGCAAACAGCGAACTGTCGTCCTGCGCCAGCCCCATCGGCGACGAGAAATCCTTGCCCCACTGCGGCTGGCCATTGGCCAGTTCCAGGCACGCGATGCGGCCCTGGAACGTCGTGGCGCACACCTGGCGACCCAGCACCGCCGGGACACCCGTCACATCGTTCAGGCGCTCGATCTCGGACACGCCCTTCGGATACGACACCGTGCTTTCCCAGCGCAGTACGCCGTTGCCCGGTGCCAGCACGCCAAGCTTGCCGCCCGGGAAGCCAGTCACGATGCCGTCGCCGGCAAATACCATCCCCATGGCCGCACGCAGGTTCAGCGGCGTTTGCGAGCGCTGGTAGATCCAGCGGCGGTCGCCGGTGCCGGCATCGAGGCCGATCAGGCGCGTGTCGGTGGTACGCACCACCACGAGGCCGTTGCCGACCAGCGGGGCCGACAGCACCTCGCCGTTGACCTGCTTTTTCCAGATCTGCTTGCCGCTCTTGTCGAACGCATAAATCGCGCCCTTCTCGCCCGCCACGGCCGTCACATCGCCGTCAGTACCGGGGCCCGAGGTCAGGTCGAGAT
>NZ_DBHKYV010000047.1:10467-60005 GCF_057315035.1 Cupriavidus sp.
GTCTTGGCCTTCCACAGCGTCTGGCCACTGGTAGCGTCGATCGCCATGACCGCGCCGCTCTTGCCCGACACGAACACCGCATTGCCGGCAGCCACCGGCGCCATCACGTACTCGCCGCTCTTGCCGACGTCGGCCTTCCAGGCCTGCTTGACCGACAGGGTCGCCGAGATCGGCTTCAGTTCGGTGGGCGGGTGCTTGTTTTCCTTGCTGAACAGCGAGCAGCCCGCCAGCAGGCCCAGGCAGGTGCCGGCCACGAGTGTGCGGGTTGCGGCTGTGCGAAGCAATGACGTCATAGGATGCGATCCAGAATTTTATGAAAGGGTCCGCGGTCCGCTCACGCGGTACCCAGCGCGTCGAGCTTGAACTGGATGATCTGGCGCATGCCGGCCTCGGCCGCACCCAGCTTTTCCAGCGCACGGCGGTACGCCGTGCGAGCTTCGTCGCGCTTGTCCTGCGCCGCCAGCAGGTCGCCGCGGCGATCGGCGAACAGCGCCTCATACTGGGCAGGCGCGTCCTTCAGCAATGCCAGGCCCTGGTCATAGGCCTTTTCGTCGAGCAACACGCCAGCCAGCCGAACACGTGCCAGCGGGGCGTAGTCATCGCCGCCATGATCGATGGCCCATTGCAGTTGCGTCTTGGCACCGGCCAGATCGCCCGCATCGTAGAGCACCTTGGCCGCGGTCAGCGCGCTCATCGGACCATAGGCGGTACGGCCGAACTTGTCTTCCAGGTCGGTGGCGGCACGTTTGACGCGCTCGGCGTCGCGCGCCTCGGCGGCCTTGGTCACCTGCTCGTAGAGCTGTGCGGCATTACGCGCCTGGCTGCGTTGCCAGTAGTTCCAGCCGGACCAGCCGGCAAACGCCAGCAGGACGACAATCAGCGCCCAGGTGACGGTATTGCCGTACTGTTTCCACCAGGCCTTGAGACTCTCAAGCTGTTCCTGTTCTTCTAGATCGTAAGCCATGTCGAGGCAGTTACCCGCGTTGATTGAATTTGACACGACTGCATCCGGCCCGGACCGCGGCCGTGCAGTACGAATTTGACGGCTGACTTACTGCTCGTCGTCCTCGTCGTCATCCGCTTCGATTTCATTCACCATCGCATCGATGATGAAGTCGACGACTTCCTCGGCCGGCACGCTGGTCTGCGGACCGCCTTCGGCCGCATTACCGCCGCGCAACTGCTTGACCTGCGCCGTGCCGGCAGCAATTTCGTCGTCGCCAATGATAACGGCAAAGGATGCGCCACTCGCATCGGCGCGCTTCATCTGCGACTTGAAGCTGCCGCTCTTGCCATCGGGCGTGGCATGCAGCACCACGTCCAGGCCCGCGTCGCGCAGCCGTTCCGCGGCGATCATCGCCTGCAGGCTGGCGGCCTCGCCCTGGTGGACCATGTAGATGTCGCAGCCCTGCGCCTCGGGCACCAGCTTTTCCTCGCGCAGCAGCTCGATGATGCGCTCGATACCCATGGCCCAGCCGCAGGCCGGCGCGGACTTGCCGCCCATCTGCTGGATCAGCGGATCGTAGCGGCCACCGCCGGCGATCGTGCCCTGGGCGCCGAGCTTGTCGGTGATCCACTCGAACACGGTCAGGTTGTAGTAGTCCAGGCCACGCACCAGGCGCGGATTGATCTTGAACGGAATATTGTTCGCCTTCAGGATCCGCTGCACGCCTTCGAAGTGGGCCAGCGATTCCTCGCCCAGGAAGTCGATCAGCTTCGGCGCGTTCGCGGCCATCTCCTGCAGCGCGGGATTCTTGGTATCCAGCACGCGCAGCGGATTGGTGTACAGGCGACGCTTGCCGTCCTCGTCGAGGATGTCCTTGAAGCCTTCGAGGTACTTGATCAGTTCCTCGCGGTGGGCGGCGCGCTCATGCGCCTGGCCAAGCGAGTTCAGTTCCAGCCGCACATTGACCAGGCCCAGGTCGTCCCACAGGCGCTGGCACATCAGGATGATTTCCGCGTCGACGTCGGGGCCCGCGAAACCGAGTGCCTCCGCACCAAGCTGATGGAACTGGCGATAGCGGCCGCGTTGCGGACGCTCGTGACGGAACATCGGGCCGGTGTACCAGAGGCGCTTCGGGCCGTCGTACAGCAGGTTGTGCTCGATCGTGGAACGCACGGCCGCTGCGGTGCCTTCCGGACGCAGCGTCAGGTTCTCGCCGTTCAGCGAATCGGTGAAGGAATACATTTCCTTCTCGACGATATCGGTCACCTCGCCGATACCGCGCACGAACAGCTGCGTTTGCTCGACGATCGGCGTGCGGATCTGCTGGTAGCCATAGGCCCGCAGCATGCTGCGCGCGGCGTTATCAAACATCTCCCACAGCGGGGCGTCGGCGGGCAGCATGTCGTTCATGCCCTTCACGCCCTGCAGTGCCTTGGCGGCCTTCGTCTTGTCTTCGCTCATGTCTTCTTCGTGATTGCAGAATGCGCCGGGCGCCGTTGCGCCCGCGCCCTTGCTTACTGTGTTGCCTCGGCTACCGCGGCAGCCTGTTTCGCACCCGGACCATAGTGCGTACGGACGTATTCGTCGACGATTGCCTGGAATTCCTGGGCAATGTTCTCGCCGCGCAAGGTCCTGACCTTGACGCCATCGACAAACACCGGCGCGGCCGGCGATTCGCCCGAACCCGGCAACGAGATGCCGATATTGGCGTGCTTGCTTTCGCCCGGACCGTTGACGATGCAGCCCATCACGGCCACGTCCATCTCTTCCACGCCGGGATATTCAGTCTTCCAGACCGGCATCTGCTCGCGCAGGTACGACTGGATGCTCGCGGCCAGTTCCTGGAACGTCGTGCTCGTGGTACGGCCGCAGCCCGGGCATGCGATCACCATCGGCGTGAAATTGCGCAGGCCCATGGTCTGCAGGATTTCCTGGCCGACGTAGACTTCCTTCTCGCGCGGCGCGCCCGGCTCAGGCGTCAGCGAGATGCGGATCGTATCGCCAATGCCTTCCTGCAGCAGCACCGACAGCGCCGCCGTCGAGGCCACGATACCCTTGCTGCCCATGCCGGCCTCGGTCAGGCCCAGATGCAGCGCGTAGTCGCAACGACGCGAGAGATCGCGGTACACCGCGACCAGTTCCTGCACCTGCGACACCTTGCACGACAGGATGATCTGGTTGCCCGGCAGGCCGATTTCCTCGGCCTTCTGCGCCGATTCGATCGCCGACGTGATCAGCGCTTCCACCATCACGCTCTGCGCGGGCCACGGCTGCGCGCGCTTGGCGTTTTCGTCCATGATGCGCGCGAGCAGGTCCTGGTCCAGGCTGCCCCAGTTCACGCCAATGCGCACCGGCTTGTTGTAGCGGCACGCCATTTCGATCATCTCGGCGAACTGCTTGTCGCGCTTGGCGCCCTTGCCCACGTTACCGGGGTTGATACGGTACTTCGACAGCGCCTGCGCGCACTCGGGATAGTCGTGCAGCAGCGTGTGGCCGTTGTAGTGGAAGTCTCCCACCAGCGGCACGTTCACGCCCATGCGGTCGAGCTGTTCGCGGATCGCCGGCACCGCGGCCGCGGCCTCCGGCGTATTCACGGTGATACGCACGATCTCGGACCCGGCGCGTGCCAGTTCCTTGATCTGGATGGCCGTACCAATCGCGTCAACGGTATCCGTGTTGGTCATCGACTGCACGCGCACCGGTGCGCCGCCGCCGATCGTCACGATGTTATCGCCCCACACGACGCTGGCCTGGCGCGACTGACGGCGCGGCAGCGGGCCCGGAATTACCGGCTGGGAAGCGTTCTGGTTCATTGCATTACCACCTTCATCTGGCATGGCTGATTGCGCGGCCCTGCTCGCTTTACTGCAGCGTCAGGCGCGCCACGTTGTTCCGGTTGGCGGACTTGAAATCCACTGGCGTGCCATTAAGCGCCAGCGACTCCACGCCCTTCACATTGCCGAGGATGACCTTGTACGGACCGCCCGCGCCACTGCTGGCCACGGTGTCGCCGGCCTTGGCCGTGCCACCGAGAATCACCTTGCCGGTGCGGTCGCGCACTTCGTACCAGCTATCGGCCGCGAAGCTGATCTTTACGGCGCCGTCGCCCGACGCAGCCGGCGCGGCGGCCGCAGCCCGGACCGGTGCAGGCGCTGGTGCCGCAGCGGCCGGCGCTGGCACGGAAGCTGGTGCAGGCAGTGCGCCGCCGGTCGCCAGCGGCATCTCGGTCGTCGTCGTTGCCGGTGCCGGTGCCGGCTTGGCACCCGATTCGGTCGCCGCAGCCTCGGAAGGCGCCGGCGAATCGTTGCCGGCCATCACCGGCGGCAACGCCGCGGTCACGGTGCCATCGCCATTGCTTTGCGGCGTGCCGGATTCCTCGGCGGATTTTTCCGCCACCGGGGTTTCCGCCGCAGCCTTGCTGCGGGCCTCATACCAGGCCTTGGCGTGGTCGTAGCCAAAATAGCCACCCGCGCCAACCAGTGCCACGACACAAACCAGCCAGAGCCAGCGGCCGCCCGCGCCGCCCGTACCCTTGGTACCGAAGCGCTTGCGATCGTCGAACGACTGGTTGAGCGCGCCTTCATGGCGACGCGTGATGCCGGTTACCGGCGTGGCCTGTGCCTGGGCATGATAGCGGCCCAGCAAGGCATCGATATTGACCTGGAGCGTACGTGCGTACGCACGCATCACGCCCTTGGCGAATGTCACATCCATCAGGCTCGACACATCGCCAGCTTCAATCGCCAAAAGCTTGTTCGGCGCCACCTTCAGGCGTGCGCTGACATCTTCCAGCGACAGGCGTTGCGCCTCGCGACCCTCTTTCAGTTGCGCCCCGATCTCGCGGGCCACAGCCTCGCGGTCGGAGTCTTGTGTCGCGCCGCTACCATAGGCCATGGTCGAAGCCTGGCTCTCGGCGCGCTCTTGTTCACTCATCCCAAGCTCCTCTCTCGTATGCGGTCAGCTCGCGCGAATCGGGGAAACGGTTACGCAGTTCCGCGACCATCGCGCCCTGCGTCTGGGTGTCGCCCTGGCGGTGGGCAATACGCGCACCCAGCCACAGGGATTGCGCGCTGACAAAACGGCTGCTGTTGACACGGCCAATGTATTGTCTGGCCTGACCCATATCCCCGCGCTGGTAATTCAGTTGCGCGAGATTCATGATCACTGACGGATCATTGCGGTCATATCCGTAGGCCGTCTGCAGACTTTTTTCCGCCGCCACCAGGTCGCCATTGCGCATCTCGCAGGCACCCAGGTTGGTCAGCGGCTTGACCGGCCCATTGACCGACGGCGCCTGCACCGCGCGTTGCAGTGTCTCCCTGGCGTCCGCGTAGCGATTGGTCCGGCACAGGAACCAGCCATAGTTGTTGAGCACGTCCGGGTCGTTCGCGCGCATGTTCAGCGCCGTGCGGAAACTGTCCTCGGCCAGCGCATTCTCGTTCATGCCCATGTAGACCAGCGCACGCACGTGATAGGCGTCAACGTTCGACGGCTCGATACTGATCGCCTGCTTGACCTCGTCAAGCGCCACCGGGTACTGACGGGCTTCGAGATACTGGGTCGCAAGGCGCAGCCGGATGGCGGCGCGCTTGCTCGCGGAAGTCTGGTCGGAAGCAGTCCTGATGTCCTGTGTCGGTGCGGGAGGCAACGTACAGGCGGACAGCATCAACAACCCTGACAGGGCAGCGACAAGCAGACGGATCATGCAGGACGGGCCTCCCGAGCGGTGCCGGCAACCACCGGAACCAGTGGCGTGATCTTGCCGAACTTGCCGCGCTCGGCCAGACGGGTGCGATCCATGACCTCGCCAGCCAGCTGGCCACAGGCGGCGTCAATGTCGTCGCCCCGGGTCTTGCGGATCGTAGTGACAAGCCCCGCATCCATCAGCACCTGGGCGAAGCGGCGGATCTGCTCGTTGTTCGAGCGCTTCAGCCCCGATTCCGGGAACGGGTTGAACGGGATCAGGTTGAACTTGCATGGCACGTCGGCCACAAGCTTCAACAGTTCCCGCGCGTGCTCGACGGTATCGTTGACACCATCGAGCATGCAGTATTCAAAGGTAATGAAATCGCGCGGCGCGAATTCGAGGTAACGGCGACATGCCGCCATCAACTCGGCCAGCGGATACTTGCGGTTGAGCGGTACCAGTACGTCGCGCAGCGCATCGTTCGACGCATGCAGCGAGACCGCCAGTGCCACGGGCAGGTCTTTCGACAGACGGTCCATCATCGGCACCACGCCGGACGTGGACAGCGTCACGCGGCGGCGCGACAGGCCATACGCGTTATCGTCGAGCATCAGCCGCATGGCGGGCACCACGGCGTCGTAGTTGAGCAGCGGCTCGCCCATGCCCATCATCACCACGTTGGAGATGACGCGGTCGTCCTTGGGGCCACGGCCCAGTTGTTCGCGCATGGCAAACTCGGCCATCCACAACTGGCCGATGATTTCGCCGGTCGACAGGTTGCGGGAAAAACCCTGCTTGCCGGTCGAACAGAAACGGCAATTGACGGCACACCCGGCCTGCGACGACACGCACAGCGTACCGCGCGTGTCCTCGGGGATGTACACCGTCTCCACCGCGTTGCCGGCACCAACATCGAGCAGCCATTTGCGCGTGCCATCGGTCGACAGGTTGTCGGTGATGACAGCGGGCGAGCGGATCTCGGCGCGCGTCGCCAGCTTTTCGCGTAGCGACTTGGCGAGATCCGACATGGCGTCGAAGCGGCTGGCACCGAACTGGTGGATCCAGCGTTGCAACTGCCGCGCACGGAATGGCTTCTCGCCGAGCTCGCCGCAATAGGCGGTGAGCGCGTCCGCGTCGAGGTCGAGCAGGTTGACGAGATTATTCATGACGGCAGTTTCCAACTTGACAGCAAATTCAGTCGTGAGTGTCAGAAGACAATCAACGGCTGTAAACGTTCATGCCCGGGAAGAAGAAAGCCACTTCCACCGCGGCCGTTTCAGCAGCGTCCGAACCGTGCACGGCGTTGGCGTCGATGCTGTCGGCGAAGTCGGCGCGGATCGTGCCCTTCTCAGCCTTCTTCGGGTCGGTGGCGCCCATCAGGTCGCGGTTCTTGGCAATGGCGTTTTCGCCTTCCAGCGCCTGGATCATGACCGGGCCCGAAACCATGAAGTCCACCAGGTCCTTGAAGAACGGGCGGGCAGCGTGCACTGCGTAGAACTGCTCGGCTTCGCCGCGCGACAGTTGAACCAGCTTGGCAGCAACGATCTTCAGGCCAGCGGCCTCGAAACGGGCATAGATCTGGCCGATAACGTTCTTGGCCACGGCATCCGGCTTGATAATCGACAGGGTGCGTTCGATCGCCATGAAAAACTCCGAAAAATGAAGGGGTTACAAATGGGTTAAACGTGCAATTCTAGCACGATGGCATGGCGGATTCGAGCACGCGGCCAGATGCCATGCAGGATACGCGCCAGGCACATCATTTGGGCAGTTATAGTTATCGATAAATCACATTACAATCGTGAAATGCGGGAACGGACGCCCGATAGCCTCGTCAAATGTTTGCGTTTTCGGAAAACAACTAGCAACAAGGGAAATTGTCAAGACAAAGCCCCTTGCAAATCCGCAGGCGCGATGCCACATTGGCGCTGTGCCGTCGGGTTGCCCCGGCGCCTCACCGATATCTGATGACAGGAGTCACGATGAACAACAAGCTGAATACCTATGGATTCGGCAACAGCGCGGGCGTCACCGATGTGGCGGTCCGCAACCGGGTCCTACGCAATACCTACTGGCTGCTGGCGATTTCGATGGTGCCGACCGTGCTCGGCGCCTGGATCGGCGTGGTCACCGGCTTCACCGCCCTGATTACCGGCAGCCCGATGATGTCGGCCCTGCTGTTCCTGGCGGTGGCCTTCGGCTTCATGTTTGCGATCGAGAAGACCAAGAACAGCAGCATGGGCGTGGTCCTGTTGCTGGCCTTCACGTTCTTCATGGGCCTGATGCTGGCGCGCATCCTGAGCCTTACGCTGTCGTTCTCGAACGGCCCGGCGCTGATCATGTACGCGTTCGGCGGCACCGCCGCGGTGTTTGGCGTGATGGCCACGCTTGCCACGGTCAGCAAGCGCGATTTCTCGGGCCTGGCCAAGTTCCTGTTCGTAGGCGTGATCCTGCTGATCCTGGCCAGCCTGGCCAATATCTGGCTGCAGCTGCCGGCGCTGATGATCACGGTGTCGGTAATCGCGATCGGCATCTTCTCCGCGTTCATCCTGATCGACGTACAGCGCGTGGTGAACGGCGGCGAGACCAACTACATCACGGCCACGCTGGCGATCTACCTGGACGTCTACAACGTGTTCGTGAACCTGCTGTCGCTGCTTGGCATCTTTGGCGGCAACCGCGACTGACGCCACTGACACGACGAAAGCCGCTGACGTACCAACGCAGCATTGAAAAAGCCGCCTTCGGGCGGCTTTTTCGTTGGTGCATGCCTGACAACCAGGCATCAGGCAATCAGTCGCGCTCGAAGACCGCGATCGATTCCACGTGCGAGGTGTGCGGGAACATGTTGACCACGCCGGCACCAGCCAGGCGGTAGCCGGCTTCATGCACCAGCAGGCCCGCATCGCGCGCCAGCGTGGCCGGGCTGCACGACACGTAGACGATGCGCTTGGGCAGCACGTCGCTGCCGGCCTGGTTCAGTTCACCCAGCGCCTTGCAGACCGCCAGCGCGCCTTCGCGCGGCGGGTCCACCAGCCAGCGATCGAATTGGCCCAGCGCGGCAATGTCGTCAGCAGTCACTTCGAACAGATTGCGGCATGCGAACGATGTCTTGCCGGCCAGCCCGTTGTATTCGGCATTGGCCAACGCGCGCGTGGTCAGTGCCTCGCTGCCTTCGATCCCCATCACCGATGCACCTTGCGTGGCCAGCGGCAGCGTGAAGTTGCCGATACCGCAGAACAGGTCGAGCAGTCGGTCGGTGGGTTTCGCATCGAGCAAGCGCAATGCGCGCCCGATCAGCACGCGGTTGATCTGATGATTGACCTGCGTGAAGTCGGTGGGCTTGAACGGCATGCGAATGCCGAACTCTGGCAACGTATAGGCCAGTTCCTGATTTTCCGGATAGAACGGATGAACGGTATCCGGACCTTTCGGCTGCAGCCAGAATTGCACCTGGTGCTGGTCGGCGAAGGCACGCAGCAGATCCTTGTCGGCATCATTGAGCGGCTCGAGGATCCGCAACACCAGCGCGGTGACTTCGGCACCCACGGCCAGCTCGATCTGCGGCATGCGGTCCCGAATCGAAAGCCCGCTCACGAGCTCGCGCAACGGCACCAGCATCGCCGAAATATTGGGTGGCAGGATCTCGCAACGCGTCATGTCGGCCACGTAGCTGCTCTTGCGCTCATGGAACCCGACCAGCACACCGCCCTTCTTGGCCACGTAGCGAACCGTCAGGCGCGCCCGATAGCGATAGCCCCAGTCCGGCCCGGCGATCGGGCGGAACACCACATCGGGCTTCACCTTCGACAGGTGCCAAAGATTATCTTCCAGCACGCGCTGCTTGATGGCCAGCTGCGCGCGCGAATCCAGGTGCTGCATCGAGCAGCCGCCGCACACGCCAAAATGCTGGCAACCGGGCTTCACACGCATCACCGACGCCTGCTTCACCTCGACCAGATGCGCCTGCTCATAACTGGGTTTGCGACGGAAGCTCTTGTAGCTGACCGTCTCGCCGGGCAGCGCACCTTCGACAAAGATGACCTTGCCCGGCGTACCGTCTTCATTTACCAGACGGCCGACGCCACGCGCCTCCATGTCGAGGCTTTCGATCGTAACCACAGGATCGACGGGAACGGCGGGAGCAGCGGGAATGGCTGGAGCGACGGATGCGGCGGGCACGGCACCCGGCTGACCCGCCGGATTGGGCTGGGAAGACACGGCTTGAGACACCAGTGGGACCTGACGTATTGTTTTGCGAAAGCGCGATTGTAGTCCACTCATCGCGCTGTCACGCATGTAAACCAGCCAGGGCATGCCATGGAACTGATCTCGTGGAATATCCAGTGGGGCCGCGGCGCCGACGGCAAGGTCGATCTGGCGCGCACCGTGGCCACCTTGCAAGGCATCGCCGATGCCGATGTGATCTGCCTGCAGGAAGTGACGCGCGGCTTTTCCGACATGGCCGGGCAACCGCAGCGCGACCAGGTTGCGGAACTGGTCGCCCTACTGCCCGGCTATCGCGTGCTGTTCGCGCCCGGCGTGGACCGCAGGCATGGCGACGGCACGCCTCGCCAGTTCGGCAATGTAGTGGCCACGCGTTTGCCCGTGAACGAAGTTTTTCGGTATGCGCTGCCGTGGCCGGCCGATCCCGATGTGGCATCGATGCCGCGCGTGGCACTGGAAGTCACGCTCCAGGCCGGCACCCGGCAATTGCGCGTGGCGTGCACGCATCTGGAGTTCTATTCGAAGCTGCAGCGCGCAGCGCAGGCCGATGCGCTGCGCACGTGGCATGCCGAGGCATGCAGCCATGCGCGGCATCCCGGCAGATCGGAGCGCAAACCCGGACCGTTCACGCCGGAACCGCGCCCGGCGGAAGCCATCGTTTGTGGCGATTTCAACAGCAAGCCCGACGACGTGGCCTATCGGCGCATGCTTGAGCCCTATACCGACGGCACGCCAGACTGGCACGACGCGTGGTGCCATCTCCACCCAGACCAGCCGCACGCGCCGACCTGCGCGCTCTACGACAAGGAACAGTGGCCGGAGCCACCGTTCGCCTGCGATTTTGTTTTCGTGACAGAGAATCTGCTAGGTAACCTGGAGCGTTGCGAAGTCAACGGGCTGACTGATGCTTCGGACCACCAGCCCATTCACCTGCGTTTGCGACTGTAAGCACCGACTATCGACAGATCGACTAATCGACGGATCAGTCGTCTTCCTCGGCCTCGGGGGCCATCGGCTGTACGCGAAACGCGCGCAGATACTGCATCCATTGCTCGCCAGGCAGCTCGGCCAGCGTCTCCTGTACCAGCGTGACTTCCAGGTCGAACTCGCGCGGTGTCAGGCCTCCGCGCATCAACTGGAAGCGGCAGTACATCAGGTAGGTGTTGACGACATCGGTTTCGCAATAGTCGCGAATCTCGCCAAGCTTGCCTTCCTGGTAGGCTTTCCAGACCATGCTGCCGTCCATGCCCATCTTGCCCGGGAAGCCGCACAGCTTGGCCAGGTCATCGAGTGGCGCGCTGGCCCGCGGCTGGTACATCGCCAGCAGGTCCATCAGGTCCAGGTGCCGCATGTGATAGCGGCTGATGTAGTTGTTCCACTTGAAGTCGCGGCTGTCATCGTCGCGGCCCTCGCCCATCTCCCAGTAACGCGGTGCAGCCACACCATGGACCAGGCCACGGTAGTGCAGCACTGGCAGGTCGAAGCCGCCGCCATTCCACGACACCAGCTGCGGGCTGTAGCGTGCAATCAGCTCGTAGAATTTCTGGATCAGCGTGGCTTCACCATCCTCTGGCGCGCCCAGCGAACCGACATGGAACACTGCCGAGCCATCACGCTGGGTCCGGCGCAGCACGCACGAAATGGCGGCCACGCGCTGCAGATAATGCGGCAGGAAGTCGGAGCCGGTTTTCTCCCGGCGGGCGGCAAACGCATGCTCGGCGACTTCGGCGTCGCTCATCGATGCGGGATGGTCATGCAAACGGCGCAGGCCGTCGACATCGGGAATCGTCTCGATGTCGAATACCAGCACAGGGGTCATAAAACGGCGTCCTTGCGTACACCTTGCGATGCGAAATGCCGCTTGAGCTTGACCAGCGCTTCCTGCTGGATCTGACGCACGCGTTCGCGCGTAAGACCCATTTCCTCGGCCAGTTCTTCAAGCGTGGCCGGCTCGATATGGTTGAGCCCGAAGCGGCGCTCCACCACATAGCGATGCTTCTCCGACAGGCGTGCCAGCCAGAGTTTCATCAGGGTTTCCAGCTCGCGGTGGGCCACTTCCTGGTCGGGAGCGGCGTTATGCTCGTCGGACAGGAAATCGAGCAGGCTGGAGCCCGGGTCGAGATCGAACGGCGTATCGAGCGAGGTGGTATGTTCATTGAGTGCCAGCACGTCCTGCACCTCGTCCGGCGTCTTGCCGAGCAGGTGGGCGATGTCCTCTAGGCTGGCGTCGCGGCCATCGGTGCCACCTTTTTCAAGATGACGCTTGGCGCGCAGGACCTGGTTGAGTTCGCGAATCACGTGCACCGGCAAACGCACCGTGCGAGCCTGGTTCATGATTGCGCGTTCAATGCTTTGGCGAATCCACCACGTGGCATACGTCGAGAAACGGAAGCCACGCGTAGGATCGAATTTCTCGATCGCATGCATCAGGCCAAGGTTGCCTTCCTCGATCAGGTCGAGCAGTGGCACACCCCGGTTCAGATAACCCTTTGCAATGCTGACCACGAGCCGCAGATTGCGCTCGATCATCACCTGCCGTGCCGAGAAATCACCACCCTTGGCCAGCGTGGAGAAATGCAGTTCCTCCGGTGCGGACAGCAGTGGCTTGATGCTGATGCGGTTGAGATAGTGCTGGACCGTATCGGCGGCCAGTTCCGTGTGCAACACGGTCTTGAAGTCGTCGGGCTCCGGCGCGGCGGATTCGCTGGCGCCCTCTTCCTCGTCGTCTTCCGAATCTTCGTCGCCGTCGTCGTCATGATCGCCGTCGTCGGCGCTGGCCTCCGCATTGCGCAGGCCAGCCCGCTTCACCGGTGCGATGGGCTCGTCGGCCACCGGCACCATGTCCGCGGCAGGATCGACATCAAGGATCTCGGTGTCGAGCTCGCCATCAGGGTCTCGTGCCACTCCAGCCTTTCCTTCCGGCTGCTTGGGACGACGGGTCCTGCTGACAACTCCGGATGAGACAGTTTTCTGGCGTGGCATGAAACCTCACTGTGGCGGCAGATACCGCATCGGATCGACCGGTTTTCCGTTCTTGCGAACCTCGAAATGCAGCTTGACCCTGTCAGTATCACTGTTACCCATTTCGGCAATCTTCTGGCCCTTGCGGACCGTTGACTGCTCTGCCACCAGCACCTTGTCGTTATGACCGTAGGCGGTGAGATACGTGTCGTTGTGTTTGATGATGACAAGATTCCCGTAGCCGCGCAAGGGGCCTACGTGAATCACCCTACCCTCGTCCGCGGCCAGCACCGGATCACCTTTTTTGCCGGCGATATCGATACCCTTGTTGCCCTTGTCGTCAAATTTACCGATCAGTTGGCCGCTTGCCGGCCAGGCCAGGCGAACGTCGCCGGCCGGGGCCGCGCTGGCACCCGATGCGGCCGTGGCCGCGGGCGGCACAACCGCCGGGGCTGCTGCTGCCGCGGGTGTCGATGATGCACTCATCGGCGTACCCACGGGCCGTGCCGCATCGATCGGCTGCGACTGCACCGTACCCGGGGCCACGGGCACCGTGGCCACGCCCGGCGCTGCATTCACATCGGCGCTCGGTGGCACCACGCGAAGCAGTTGTCCTACCTCGATCTGGTTGACGTTCGCCATGTTGTTCCAGGCGGCCACATCACGGTATGACTGCCCGTTTTCCAATGCGATACGGTAAAGGGTATCGCCACGCTTGACCCGATAGTATCCAGCCGGTGCCGGCTCGACCGACGCGGCGGCCACCTGGCCGGTGCCGCCCGTGGTACGGTCCACCACGGGTGCCGGCATTGGGGAATTGGCGCAGGCGGCCAGTACTGCCGCGCAGGCCACGACGCTCAGGCGTTGTCCGACTCGTGCGAAATTCTTCTGATTCACGATGTTGTGCATAGTTCGACTCAGATGGTGCCCGATTTTAAAGGCACAAAGAAAACGGCTTCAAGCGCGGTTCGGTGAAAACGATGTCGATTGAGACGCTCGATCAGCAATAGTTGCTGTGTCACCGTTTGCCCCGGGGCTCCGCTGCCAGATGCCACCACCGGCGCGATCAGACGACCGCCGATGGCCAGTTGTTCCAGCAGGGCCTGAGGCACTTCCATGCCTGCGGCCGCGAGGATGATGGATGAAAACGGCGCGGCCTGCGGCAGGCCAAGCATGCCGTCGCCGTAGTGCAGGCGGATGTTCGGCACGCGCAGCGGGCGCAGGTTGGCCTTGGCCTGTTCGTGTAGCGGACGGATTCGCTCTATGGAGAACACTTCCTGCGCGACCAGGCTCAGCACCGCGGCCTGATAACCACAACCGGTGCCGATTTCCAGCACGCGTGCCAGCGGCTGGTCGGGCGTCATGCCCTCGCGCAACAGTTCGATCATGCGCGCCACTACCGACGGCTTGGAGATGGTTTGCTGATGCCCGATGGGCAGCGCGGCATCTTCATAGGCCTGCGATGCCAGCCCCGGTTCCATGAACAGATGGCGCGGCACCGTGGCAATGGCGCTCAGCACGCGTTCGTCGCGAATCCCGCCGGCGCGCAAACGCGCCGCCAGTGCCCCACGGGCCCGCTCCGATGCCATGCCGCCGCCGCCCGCCGTGGCGGCGGAAGCGCGTGCCTCGACGGCACTGCCCGGCGGGGGCGGTGGCGCAGGCGGCGCGGCAGGCTTGCGCGGCTTGACGGTGGCCGGCGCCGGCGCGGCCGCGCGCTTGCCCACCGCCGGCATGCCGGCAGTGCGCGCGGGGGCGGGCTTGCGCTCGACCACCGCATCGAGCGGCAGCGGAAAGCGGGGGCGGCGCGGCGTGGAACTCATCTCGGGTACGGCGCAGGAACGGTAGGCAGGACAACAACGGCGACGACATCACGCGCAACTTGCACAGCATGCGCGCGGCAATCGACCATGAACGATTGAAGGTTACGTGGCGATGACACGCTCAGCCCAGCCACTGTTCGATCTGTGCGAGCTGGCCGCGATGCGTCAGGTCGAGCTGCAGCGGGGTCAGCGAGACATAACCGTTGGCAGTGGCGTGGAAATCAGTGCCCTCGCTCGCATCGCGCGCATCGCCGGCCGGTCCGATCCAGTAGATCGGGTCACCGCGCGGATTGACCTGCGCAATCACCGGTTGCGACGGATGGCGCTTGCCGAGCCGCGTGGCACGCTGCCCGCGAATGTGTTCGTACGGCAGGTTCGGGATATTCACGTTGAGCAGGAACGGCTCGCGCGGCGGTTGCGCAATCACGCGCTCGACGATTTCACGCGCCACGCGCGCGGCCGCGTCGAGATGCTCCCAGCCGTGATGCACCTGCGAAAACGCAAGCGACGGAATACCGAACAGATAACCTTCGATGGCGGCGGCAACCGTGCCGGAATACAGCACGTCCTCGCCCATGTTCTGGCCCTGGTTGATGCCCGATACCACCAGGTCGGGGCGATCCTCGAGCAGTCCGGTCAGCGCCACGTGCACGCAGTCGGTCGGCGTGCCATTGATGAAACGGAAACCCTTCTGCACGCCCTCGCGCGCTTCATAGACCGAAAGCGGACGCTGCAATGTCAGCGAATTCGACGCACCGCTATGATTTTGCTCCGGGGCAATCACGGTCACGCGCGCCAAAGGCGCAAGCGCGGCATGCAGGACCGCGAGTCCTGGCGCAAGGTAACCGTCATCGTTGGCAAGAAGGATATGCATGGCCGCGATTGTACCTGAGCAAGGCGTCGCTGGCGGCACCGCGCATGCACCGGAAGCGGGATCCTTGGCATGGACATGCGGCGCCCGAATGGGCGTCATGCAGTGATTTTTTTCAGCAGAACGACCGTGCTTTTCTTGCGCTACACTTGCCCGCAGCAGGCAGGATGCCCGCATGACCCGACCACGAATGGAGACACGATGAAAGCCGTACTGTGCAAAGCCTGGGGCCCGCCCGATTCCCTGTCGCTGGAAACGCTGCCCGACCTGGTGCCCGGCGATGGCGAAGTCGTCATCGACGTCAAGGCCGCCGGCGTGAACTTTCCCGATGTGCTTATCATCCAGAACAAATACCAGGCCAAGCCCGAACTGCCGTTTTCGCCGGGTTCGGAACTGGCTGGCGTGGTCAACGCCGTGGGCGCGGGTGTCACGCACGTAAAGCCCGGCGACAAGGTGATTGCCTACCTCGGCAACGGCGCGTTTGCCACGCAGGCCAAGGCTCCCGCCAAGGCCGTGGTGCCGATGCCGCCCGGCATCGACTTCGACGTGGCCGCGGCCTTTACGCTGACGTATGGCACCTCGCATCATGCGGTGGTCGATCGCGGCGAGCTCAAGGCTGGCGAGACCATGCTGGTGCTGGGCGCTGCCGGTGGCGTCGGTCTGGCCGCTATCGAGATTGGCAAGGCGATCGGTGCGCGCGTGATCGCAGCCGCATCGACCGATGAAAAGCTCGCGGTCTGCAAGGAGCATGGCGCCGATGCCGTGATCAACTACAGCACCGAGGATCTGCGCGAGCGCATCAAGGCCCTGACCGACGGCAAGGGCCCGGACGTCATCTACGATCCGGTGGGTGGCGTCTATGCCGAGCCGGCCTTCCGTTCAATTGCCTGGCGCGGCCGCTATCTGGTGGTGGGATTTGCCAACGGCGAGATTCCGAAGATCCCGCTGAACCTGGCGCTGCTGAAGGGTGCGTCGCTGGTGGGCGTGTTCTGGGGCGACTTCGCCCGACGCGAGCCGAAGGCCAACCAGGCCAATATGGCGCAGATGCTCGGCTGGATGAAGGAAGGCAAGATCCGCCCGCATATCTCGGCGCGCTATCCGCTGGAGCAGGCTCCGCAAGCGCTCAAGGACATGGAAGCCCGCAAGGTCACCGGCAAGATCGTGATCACGCCGTAAGCTGGGTGTCCACTCCCCTCTCCCGCTGCGCGGGAGAGGGGTTGGGGGAGAGGGCCTGAGGTTCTGCTTGCCGACCTCGCATTTTGAACTGCTGGCCCTCTCCCCCGCCCCTCTCCCGCAAGCGGGAGAGGGGAGAAAACCGAACGAACTTTTACAGCTTCTCGGTTTCCCCCAGCTTGGGCTGCCACTTCATCAGGCGCTTCTCGCCCACCGTCACCATCCAGTCGAGCACCAGCGCAAATGCAGTCAGCACGACGATGCCGGCAAACACGGTGTTGATATCGAACGTGCCTTCGGCCTGCAGGATCAGGTAACCCACGCCGCGTGCCGAGCCGAGGTACTCGCCCACCACCGCGCCCACGAAGGCCAAGCCCACCGAGGTATGCAGCGACGAGAACACCCAGCTCGTGGCGCTCGGCAGGTACACATGGCGCAGCAGTTGTTGCTTGTTGGCGCCCAGCATGCGCGCATTGGCCAGTACCACCGGGCTCACTTCCTTCACGCCCTGGTACACGTTGAAGAACACGATGAAGAACACCAGCGTGACGGCCAGCGCCACCTTCGACCAGATGCCCAGGCCGAACCAGACCGCGAAGATCGGGGCCAGGATCACGCGCGGCATCGAATTGGCGGCCTTGACATACGGATCGAGCACGGCCGACGTGAACGGGCTCAGCGCCAGCCACAGGCCCACGCCGAGTCCGGCCACGGTGCCGATGCCGAATGCCAGCACCGTTTCCAGCAGCGTCACGCCCAGGTGGATATAGATATCGCGCTCAACGATGAACCAGTTCCAGATCCGCTGCGCCACCATCAGCGGTTCGCCGAAGAAGAACGCCACCTGCTCGGAGCGCGTGGCCATGTGCCACACAAGCAGGATTACGACCAGAAGCAGCAGCTGCCAGACGCGCAGCATGCCTTTTGAGTCAGCACGGAAAGCCATGATCTTGTTGTTATCCAGTCGGGTAATCAGGCCACCTTGCGCTGTTGCGCATAGCCCTTGAGCACTTCTTCGCGCAGCACGTCCCAGATGGCGGCATGCAGCTCCACGAAGCGCGGATGGTTACGGATTTCGGCCACGTCGCGCGGACGCGGCAGGTCGATCACGAATTCGCCGATCGGATGCGTGCCCGGTCCTGCCGACAGCACCATCACGCGATCGCTCATCGCGATGGCCTCGTCGAGGTCGTGCGTGATGAACAGCACGGCCTTGCGCTTGGCGGCCCACAGGTCGAGCACCTCGTTTTCCATCAGCTGGCGCGTCTGGATATCGAGCGCCGAGAACGGTTCGTCCATCAGGATGATGTCCGGATCCATCACCAGCGTCTGTGCCAGGCTGACGCGTTTGCGCATGCCGCCCGACAACTGATGCGGATAGCGGTCGCCAAACCCGCCCAGGCCCACGCGGCGCAGCCACTCCTCGCCCTGCTCCACGGCCTCGGCGCGTGGCACGCCACGGAATTCCAGGCCGGCAATCACGTTGTCCAGCGCGCTGCGCCACGGCATCAGTGCCTCGGCCTGGAACATGTAGCCGGCCCGCGCGTTGATGCCCTTGAGCGGTTCGCCGAACACGCGCACCTCGCCGGTGGAGGGCTCCAGCAGGCCGGCCGCCACGTTCAGCAGCGTGGACTTGCCACAACCGGTGGGACCGACCACGGAAAGGAATTCGCCGGGCTGGATGGACATCGTGACATCACGCACAGCGGTATAGCGCTGTGCGCGGTCTTCGCGCGAGACGAAGGTACAGGTCACGTTTTCTAGGGAAAGTGCAGGCGTGCTCATGACGGCATGGCTCTGAGAAACATTCGCCCGCCGGGCGGGTCATGCGCGGCGGGCGACAGGGGCGTCCCGTGGGACGAACGGCTTACTTGTACTTGGCGTTGGCCTTCTGCACGAACGTGTTCGTGAAGGTGTTTTCCAGCTTGATCGACTTGCCCTTGAGCTCCGGGTCGAACTGCTGCAGCGTGTTCAACGCGGTCTTCGGACCATCGGCCGGCATCGTGCCGTCCGGCGAGATGGCTTCCTTGACCTTGTCCCAGGCGGACAGGTACAGCGCGCGGTCGCCCAGCAGGTAGCTTTCCGGCACGGTCTTGACGATGTCCGACGGGCCAGCCTTCTGCAGCCACTTCAGTGCGCGCACCATGGCATTGGTCATGGCCTGCGTGGTATTCGGGTTCTGCTCGATAAACTTGGTCGACGCATACAGGCAACCCGACGGCATGTTGCCGCCGAACACCGACTGGGTTTCCTTGAGCGTACGCGTGTCCGAGGCAATGCTGACTTCGTTCTTCTGCGTCAGCATCGAGATCACCGGGTCGAGGTTGGCCATGGCGTCGATCTGGCCCGAGCGCATCGCCGCCACGGCACCGGCGCTGGCACCGACGCCAATGAACGACACATCGGACGGCTTCAGGCCAGCCTTGGCCAGCACGAAGTTGGCCATCATGTTGGTCGACGAGCCCGGCGCGGTCACGCCGATCTTCTTGCCCTTCAGGTCGGCAATCGACTTGAAGTTGGGCATGGTCTTGTTCGATACCACCAGCACGATCTGCGGCGCGCGGCCCTGCAGCACGAATTCACGGTACTGCTGGCCCTTTGCCTGCAGGTTGATGGTGTGCTCGTAGGCGCCCGACACCACGTCGGCGCTGCCACCCACCACGGCCTGCAACGCCTTGGCGCCGCCGGCAAAGTCGACGATCTCGACCTCGAGACCCTCTTCCTTGAAGTAGCCCAGGCGCTCGGCAATCGTCAGCGGCAGGTAGTAGAACAGGTTCTTGCCACCCACTGCGATGGTGACCTTCGTTTTCTCGGGCTTGCCTTGCGCAAACGCGCTGCCGAACGTGAACCAGCCTGCCAGGAACAGCGCCAGGGCGATCAGCAGCTGCTTCCAGAAAGGTTTGTTGAACATGTTGCTCTCCTGCCTTTTTACTTCTGATTTGAATGAGGGCGCGACGCGCGAAAGCCGGGATGCCGCAATGCGGCTCCCGGCGATGCTACCGGACACGGCATCGATCCGCATCGGGATCTACACCTAATGTCGGCACAAGCGCGGCGGCGATCATGCTACGCCGCTGCCCTTTCAAACAGCTTGCCGCGCCATGTCATTCCGCGTGGATGTTGGCGGACTTGATCACCTTGGCCCAGCGCTGCAGTTCGGCCTTCTGGTACTGGTCGAGCTGCTGCGGGTTCATGTAGCGCGCCTCGGCGCCGAGTTCCTCGGCCTTCTTGCGGAATGCCTCGGTCTTCATGATCTTCTCGATCTCGGTAGTCAGGCGGTCGATCACCGCCTTGGGCGTACCGGCCGGCGCGTACATCGCGAACCACGATGACACGTCCAGGTCGGGGTAGCCTGCCTCCGGTGCCGATGGCACGTCCTTCAGGCTTTCGATCCGATTCTTGCTGGTCACCACCAGCGGACGCAGCTTGCCCGCGGCGATATGGCCCATCAGCGGCGGCGGCGTGGTGATGGTCATGTCGACGTTGCCACCGAGCAGGTCCGTCATCGCCGGACCGGTGCCCTTGTATGGCACGTGCGTGATCTGGATGCCGGCCATCTGGTTCAGCAGTTCGGTCGACACGTGCTGCAGCGATCCGTTACCCGACGACGCGTAGTTGAGCTTGTTCGGATTGGCCTTGGCGTAGGCCACCAGTTCCTTGAGCGACTTCACGGGCAGGTTCGGCCGCACCACCAGCACCTGGGGTGCCGACAGCAGGTTGGCCACCGGCGCGAAATCCTTGACCGGATCCCACGATGTCTTGGTCAGCAGCGGCGTGATCACGTGATAGCCGGAGTACTGCACCAGCAGCGTGTAGCCATCGGGCTTGGCGCGCTGCACGTTCTGTGCGGCAATGGTGCCGTTACCGCCCGGCTTGTTGTCGACCACCACGGACTGGCCCAGCGCCTTCGACAGCGGCTCCGAGATCAGTCGTGCGGCCAGGTCCGTGGTGCCGCCGGCGGCGGCCGAGACCACGAGCATGACCGGACGGTTGGGATAGCCGCCGTCCTGCGCCTGCACGGTGGCGGCGCAGGTCAGCCCTGCCAGCATGGCGCTGGCGATCAGTGTGCGTTTCATGGTTTGTCTCCGTATGTTTTATTTGGGGGACTGAAGTAACTGGGTAACTGTCAGTTGTTAAGTCAGTTGTTAAGTCAGTTGTTAAGTCAGTTGATAAGTCAGGCGATATTCAGGCGTTGGCGAAGAACTCCGCCATCCAGGCCGGCGGCTGATGGGTACGCAGGCGCGCGCCGGCGCGCAGCAACTGGCTCGGCACCTCGCGTTGCACCAGTTCCGATACGCCACCGACCACACCCAACAGCGCGTTCAGGTCGACCCCTGTATCGACACCCATCGACACGAACATATGCACCAGCTCCTCGGTGCTGACATTGCCGCTGGCGCCGGGCGCATAGGGACAACCACCAAGACCACCGGCCGCGGCATCGAAACGCGTCACGCCGGTCTGCCATGCGGCCATGGCATTGGCCAGGCCCATGCCGCGCGTGTTGTGCAGATGGATCGTCAGACCCACTTGCGGCAGCGCACGCTGGAATGCTTCGCACAGCGCGGCCACCTGGTTCGGATAGGCCATGCCCGTGGTATCGCACAGCGTGATACCGGCCGCGCCGGCATCGGCAAACGCATGCGCCAGGGCCATCACGTCAGCCTCGCTGACTTCGCCCTCGAACGGGCAGCCGAACACCGTCGACAGCGAGATGTTCACGGGCACTCCTGCCTTGCCCGCCTCGGCAATCATGGCCAGCAACTGGGCCTTCGACTGTTCGCGCGTCATGCGCAGGTTGGCGCGGTTGTGCGTCTCGCTGGACGACATCACCAGGTTGACCTCGTCGGGATGGCACGACAGCGCGCGCTCAAGCCCCCGCAGGTTCGGCACCAGCACCGTGTAGCGCACGCCCGGCACACGCTCCACCTGGTGCATCACGGCTTCGGCATCGGCCAGTGCGGGAATGGCGCGAGCCGATGTGAACGACGTGGCTTCGATACGTGCGAAGCCGCAATGGGCCAGCGCATTGACAAAGGCCACCTTGCCTTCGGTTGGCACGATATGCGACTCGATCTGCAGGCCATCGCGCGGCGCCACTTCATTGATCTCGATCCTGGCCGGGCCGGCCAGCGGATAGGTTTGGGCACTCATGCGATCACTCCACGGGCACGCAGATCGGCGATGGCTGCGCCATCGAGGCCGGCTTGCGCCAGCACGGTATCGGTATGCTCGCCCAGCGTGGGCGCGCGGTCATGGATGGCGCCGGGGTTGCCGGACAGCTTCGGGATGATGCCCGGCACTTCCACTTCCAGGCCCTTGGCCGATGTCACGGTTTCGATCACGCCGCGTGCGCGGTAGTGCGGGTCTTCGGCGATGTCCTTTACCGAATAGATGCGGCCCGACGGCACGTCGGCACCGCGCAGCACCTCGAGCGCCGAGGCTACCGTCTGGGTCCTGGTCCACGCGGCAATCGCAGCGTCGATCTCGTCGACACGCTTTACGCGACCGTCGTTGCGCGCCAGTTCCGGGTCTTCGCCGAGGTCATTGCGATCCATCGCCGCCATCAGGCGACGGAAGATCGCATCGCCGTTGGCGGCAATCAGCACATACTCGCCGCAGCCACACGGATAGGCGTTCGACGGCGCGATGCCCGGCAGCGCCCCGCCAGCCGGCTGGCGCACCGCCCCGAACGCCGAGTACTCGGGCAACAGGCTTTCACTGAGGTTGAACAGCGATTCGTAGAGCGCCACGTCGATGACCTGGCCCTTGCCGCCGCGTGCGTCGCGTTCGTACAGTGCCAGCAGCACACCCAGCGCGCCGTGCAGGCCCGCAATGGTGTCGCCCAGCGACAGGCCCGCGCGCACCGGCGGACGGCCCGGCTCACCGGTCAGGTAGCGCAGGCCGCTCATGGCTTCGGCCACCGCGGCAAAGCCCGGCTCGTCTTTCTTGGGGCCGGTCTGGCCATAGCCCGATACCCGCACCATGATCAGCTTCGGGTTGGCGGCGTGCAGCGCATCCCAACCCATGCCCCATTTCTCCATGGTGCCGGGGCGGAAGTTTTCAATCAGCACATCGGCTTCGGCGGCCAGTTGGCGTACCAGCGCCTGGCCTTCGGGCTGGCGCAGGTCGATGGCAATCGACTGCTTGTTGCGCGATTGCGCCTCCCACCAGACCGAAGTATCGTCGTGCAGCATGCGCCATTTGCGCAGCGGATCGCCCTGCCCGGGCGGTTCCACCTTGACCACGTGCGCGCCGAAGTCGGCAAGGGTCTTGGCGGCGAAGGGGCCGGCAATCAGTTGTCCGAGTTCCAGGACCTTGATGCCATTAAGAATCTGTTGCGCCATGTTGGGGAGCGTCTCCGTAAATCTGACCCGTCGCGGGATTGGCTTTGTTGCTTTGTTTCGACGGAGTGTGCCCCAGCGGCGGGTGATGCGGAATCGGCATTCCGGAAAGCGGGCTATCTCGGAATGCGAAGGATCGGGGCTTACCCTGATCCCACCCTCCCGCAGGGTCAACCTCAGGGCAAAAGCCGCCGTTATTCGCGGCACAGGCTCATGCCGCGCGAGCCCACGGTATGTTCCGCTGCCAGGCAGCCCCGGCATCACCGCCTCTCCAGAGGCCCCCGACAACCATGCCATTCCAACGCCTTTGCCGGATCCTCTGCGCCGCCTGCCTGCTCGCGGCGGCCCCGCTCGCGCAGGCGCAGACCACCATCGTGCTGTACTCGGAGGCCGGCCAGCGGCCACAGTCCTACGAAGAAAACGGCGTACCCAAGGGCGCGTACATCGAAAGCCTGATGCGCGTGGTGAAACGGATTCCCGGCTACAAGGTGGAAATCCGCTTCGCATCGTGGGCGCGCGTGGTCGAGGAGGCCAGGAACGGCAATAGTGCCGGCATCCTGGGGGTGTATTACCGTCCCGGCGACCGGCCGTTCCTGAATCATTCCAAGGCGTTCTATGCCGAGGAGGTCGCGGTGCACTGCAATCGCGACTCGATCCAGGGCCGTACCTTCAAGACCTATCCCGACGATTTCATCGGACTGAAGTTCGGCAACCAGCGCGGCTACCTGGCCCCGGGCCCGCGCTTTTTCGAGCTCGCCAGGGCCGGCAAGATCGAGATCATCGAGGGACACGAGTTCCAGGACCTGGTCAAGAAGATGCTGGTGGGCGAGATCGATTGCGTGGTGAATCCCAGCGTGGTCCTCAACGAGGCGCTGGTCGCGCTGGAAGCCCAGGGCCTGCCCGAACGCATGCGCTACAAGTCCAGACGCGTGCTGACCGTCAAGACCGAGACCGTCCATATCGGCTTCAGCAAGCCGTACGAGGTGTTGCATCCTGAGCTAGCGAGGTTCCGCCAGCTATTCAACAAGGCGGTGGATGAATAGAATGCCCCCTGATTCCCCAGGATCGCGCCCTTCATGCCACTGCCGCCACCGGTTCACTCGATCCGGAACAGGATGATCGTGCTGTTCATCGTTGTCACCACGACAACGTTGGGTGCCTTCGCCACGCACCGGCAATGGCAGCTGCGGCAGGATCTGGAGCAGCGGTTCGAGCGCACCCGCGCCGAGGTGCTGGAAAGTCTTGCGACGAATCTGGCCGAGCCAACCTGGGCACTGAATGTGGGCATCCTGCGCACCCGCCTGGAGGCCACGCTGATTCATCCCGAAGTGAGCGAGGCCTGCGTGTTCTCGCCCGATGGACAGGAAACCTACGCAACCGGCGGCCGGCCCACCGCAGCCGGCATGTCACCCTGTACCGTGGCCAATCCGCATGACGCATTGGGCGAGGTCTCGATCCATCCCCCGGCCGGCATCGACGAGGCACGCCGGCAGCAGGCCATCGGCAAGGCCGTGGTCCGCTTCAGCCGCGACCCGATGCGCAAGACCTTGCGCGCGGCGATGATCCAGAATGTGACCGAGGTAGCCGCCATCGACGTGGTGCTGGTGCTGCTGCTGACGTTTGGCCTGCGCATGGTATTCCAGCCGCTGCAAAACCTGCAGCGGGCGCTGTTCCAGCTGGCCTCGAGCCATGGCGACGAACTCGACGAACTGTCACGGCTGGGTCGCACGGAGTTCGACAGCGTGATCGACGGCTTCAACCAGGTACTGCGCCGGCTCAAGCAGATCATCGCGCAGCGTACCGAGGCCGAAATGACGGTGCGCGCGGCCATCCAGCGCAGCAACAATGCCTTCGCGCAAATCCAGGCTACCCAGGCCGAGCTGGTCGAGAAAAACCGCCTGCTCGAAACGCTGTCGATGACCGACCAGCTCACCGGCGTGTACAACCGGCGCCGGCTCGACCTCGTGCTGACCAGCGCGCTGGAGCGCAGCCGCGACGACGGCAGCCGCTTCTCGATCATCCTGATGGATGTAGACCGCTTCAAGTCGGTCAATGACAACCACGGGCACCAGATTGGCGACCGTGTACTGGTGGAAATGGCGCAATGCATCCTGGACGCCAAGCGCCCGGCCGACACCGTTGGCCGCTGGGGTGGCGAGGAATTCCTGCTGATCTGCCCCGATACCAGCCTGCAGGAGGCCGTGCAGTTTGCCCAGCTACTGCGCCAGGCCGTGTCGGAACGGGAATTCTCGGTGCAGGAACCGATGACCGCGAGCCTTGGCGTGGCCTGCGTGCAGGACGGCGATACGATTCACGGCATGATCTCGCGCGCCGACCAGGCGCTGTATCGCAGCAAGAGGAACGGCCGCGACCGCGTCGAGTATGCCGATGACGCTCCGCTGACGGCGTGACTGTATGTCCGTGGCGCGGGTCAGAACGGCGCCCGCTCGCCGCACAGGTGCGTGATCAGCAGGCGTGCCGAAACGGTCAGGCCAGCCGGATCGCGCATGCCGATCAGCAGTGAGCGGCGCGCCCAGGCATCCTTGAGCGATACCAGCGACAACCCCATCGACTTCACGTGCGGCTCGGCCGCAATGCGCGGTAGCACGCCCACGCCCATGCCTGCCATCACCATGCGGCACATCGCATCGAAGCTGCGTACCTGGATGCGCAGGCGGAACTGGCGTTCCAGCCGGCTACTTTCCTCGAGCAGGCGGGCGGCCAGCGACGTGACTTGCGGCAGGCTGACAAAGTCGAACTCCAGCGCGTCGGCATAGTGCACTTCGCCACGTTGCGCAAGCGGATGGTTGGGTGGCGTGATGATGACGAGCTCGTCCTGCCGGTACTCCACCGTAACCAGCCCCGCGCACGGCGTGCGATCGGCAAAGATGCCCACGTCGGCCCGGTTTTCCATCAACGCGGCAACGATATCGCTGCTGTTGTGTTCCTCGAGTTCGATGCGGATCGTTGGATGCTGACGCATGAACTGCGCCAGATCATCGGGCAGGAACTGCGTGATGGCGGAGGTGTTCGCACAGACGCGAACCTGCCCGCGCACGCCCGACGCATAGTCGGACATCACGCCGGCCATGCGCTCCACGTCCTGCAGGATGGTCAGCGCATGATGAAAGCACGCCTGTCCGGCCTCGGTCAGCTGGACACCGGCCGCATGCCGGAAAAACAGCGGCGCGCCGACCGCGGTCTCCAGGTCGGAAATCCGCTTGCTGGCTGCGGCCACGGCCAGGTGCGACTGGCGTGCACCGGCAGAGATGCTGCCCTGCCGGGCCACGGCCACGAACAGGCCCAGCGTGACGAGGTCGAAACGCGCCAGGTTCATGGTGGTCCGCTACAGCGTGCGCCGGTCCATCACGGCGCGGGCGATGGTGCCCGCGTCGACGTACTCGAGTTCGCCACCCACCGGCACGCCACGCGCCAGGCGCGACACCTTGAGTCCGCGCGCCTTCAGCATCTCGCCGATATAGTGCGCGGTGGCCTCGCCTTCGCTCGTGAAATTGGTGGCGACGATCACCTCGGTGGCCGGACCGCCGTACTCGGGGTCGGTAGCACGCGCCAGCAGGCGGTCGAGATGAATTTCCTTCGGGCCGATGCCATCGAGCGGCGACAGGCGCCCCATCAGCACGAAATACTGGCCGCGATAGGTCAGCGTCTGCTCGATCATGACCTGATCGGCCGGGGTTTCCACCACGCAGAGCAGCGAGGCGTCGCGCGCGGTGTCGCGGCAGGTCTCGCAGATCTCCTGCTCGGTGAACGTATTGCAGCGCACGCAATGGCGGATGCCATCGGCGGCTCCGCGCAGCGCGTCGCCCAGCTTGCGCGCGCCGTCGCGGTCGTGCTGCAGCAGGTGGTAGGCCATGCGCTGGGCCGACTTGGGCCCCACGCCGGGCAGCACCTTGAGCGCCTCGATCAGCGCCTGCAGCGAGGTAGGCGGTGCCGCCCTCATCGTGGCACCGCTTTCATTGCCTGAAGCATCGGAGCACCAATCAAGGCAGCAATCAGAACGGCAGCTTGAAGCCCGGGGGCAGCGGCAGGCCCGAAGTCATCGAGCCCATCTTTTCCTGCGTGGTGGCCTCGGCCTTGCGCACGGCATCGTTGAACGCGGCGGCGACCAGGTCTTCCAGCAGGTCCTTGTCGTCGGCCAGCAGGCTCGGATCGATGGTTACGCGCTTCACGTCGTTCTTGCAGGTCATCAGCACCTTCACGAGACCGGCGCCGGACTGGCCCTCGACCTCGATCTGTGCCAGTTGCTCCTGCATCTTCTTCATGTTGTCCTGCATCTGTTGGGCTTGCTTCATCAGCCCGGCCAGTTGACCTTTCATCATGGAATCACTCCTTGGATACGTGTAGGTGGATGGGCGGCGCTTTCCTGAGGGTGGCCGCCTCTGGAATTCAGGCGGCGCGCGGCTGGACCGAGCCCGGGACGATCTGCCCGCCAAACTCGCGCAGCAGACCCTGTACAAACGGGTCGCGGTCAATCTCGGCCTCGGCCTCGCGCTGACGCTCGGCGCGCGCCGCGGCATCGACAGCCGCCGCCGTGTGGGTCACGGCGCCGATCTCGCATTGCAAGCGGACTTCGACGCCAAATTTTTCAGCAAGCACGACCTGCAACCGCTCGACGACCTTGGTCTCGGCAATCGCGGCCATCGGCACGCGCAAATGCAACGTACGGCCGACCACGCGATGCAGTTCGCTTTCCAGCGCCAGTTGCTGCGCCAGCCCCTTCAACGGCAGGGCCGCAGCCAGCGTGGGCCAGTCTTCGGTGAATACCGCTGGCGTACCGTCGTCGGCCGCGCTCGGTGCCACGGGCGGAACGGCAGGTGCCAGCGGCACGGCCGGTTCCGGCTCGGGTTCTGGCTTGCGCGCCTGTGCGGACGCCTGCGCGGGCGCCGGCGCGGCACGGCGCGCATCACGCGGCGCGCGCTCGAAACTGTCCGATTCGAAACCGTTGTCAAAACCGCCGAAGCCCGGGTCAAACCCGGGATCGCTATCGTAGGGGCCAATCACGGGCATGTCGGCCGGCAAGGCCTCCCACGGCGGCACATCGCCACCGCCAGCGGCCTCCCAGGGAGGCACCTCGGCGGGCGGCCGGGCTGCCGGGGTCGAACGCTCGCGCACCGCTTCCGCCGCGGGCGGTGCCTTCTGGACTGGCTGGGCCGGCTGGACTGGCTGGACTGGCTGGGCTGGTGCGGCAAGCGTGGCCGTTGCCGGACGCGTTGCCGATGGCGGACGCAGCGGCTGGGCCGCCGGACGCTGGCTGGCCGCGGCAGCAGCCGTGGCACCGGCCATCGGCGGCGCACCGGCACTTGCGGGGCGCGTACCACCCGCCTTGCCAGCCGAAGCCTGGCGTGCCGCCTCCAGCGCCGCGCGTGCCGGAGACATCGCGGCGCGGCTCGCGGCTGGCGCGGGCGCTTCATTGGCAATCGCCGGTGCCTCGACTTCGGCAACCGGATCAACCCTGGGCGCGACTTTGGGTTCTACCTTGGGCTCGACTTTGGGCTCGGCCTTCGGCGCGGCGACTGGCTCAGGCCTGACCAAGGCTGGTGCGGCGACCGGTGCCGGCGCGACAGCCGCGGGAGCCGCTGCCATCGCACGCGGCGCCGGAGCGGTCGGCGTGCTCGCCGGACGCGGCCGTGCAGCCTGCTGGCCACCACCCTGCCCGCCCACCGGCGCGGCCGGTGTCGCGGACGGCCGGAAGGCCAGCATGCGCAGCAGCGTCATCGTGAACCCGGCGTACTCGTCGGGCGCCAGCGCAAGCTCGCTGCGGCCAAGGTTGGCAATCTGGTAGAACAGCTGGATTTCCTGGGCATCGAACGACCCGGCCAGGCGGCGCACCTCCTCCGCCTCGGGCCATTCGTCCTGCACCGATGCCGGCACGGCTTGCGCCAGCGCAATCTTGTGCAGCAGCGAACCCAGGTCCTGCAGCGCACCCGCGAACGACAGGCTGCGGTCGGCCATCGAGTCGGCAATACCGAGCATCGTGGCGCCATCCTCGGCGGCCAGCGCATCGAGCAGTTGCACGAGATAGCTCTGGTCGATCGCGCCAAGCATGCCGCGCACCGCTTCCTCGGATACCTGGCCGGCGCTGTAGGCAATGGCCTGGTCGGTCAGCGAGAGCGCATCGCGCATCGAACCATGGGCGGCCTGCGCCAGCAGGCGCAGCGCGCTGCCGTCGTGGCCAATGCCTTCCTGGGCCAGGATATGGTCGAGGTGCGAGACGATATGCCCCGGCGGCATCTGCTTCAGGTTGAACTGCAGGCAGCGTGACAGAACGGTGACGGGGATTTTCTGCGGATCGGTCGTGGCCAGGATGAACTTGACGTGACCGGGCGGCTCCTCCAGCGTCTTCAGCATCGCGTTGAAGGCGTGGTTGGTCAGCATGTGCACTTCGTCGATCATGTAGACCTTGAAGCGGCCGATCGTCGGTGCATAGACCGCCTTGTCCAGCAACTGCGCCATTTCGTCGACACCGCGGTTCGACGCCGCGTCCATCTCGATATAGTCGACGAAGCGCCCGCTGTCGATTTCCTGGCAGGCCTTGCACTGGCCGCACGGCTGGGCCGTGATGCCGCCGTTGCCGTCAGCGCCGGTGCAGTTGAGGGCCTTGGCCAGGATCCGGGACAACGTGGTCTTGCCCACGCCACGCGTGCCGGTGAACAGGTAGGCGTGATGCAGCCGCTGCTGTTCCAGCGCGTGCGTGAGCGCGCGGACCACGTGCTCCTGGCCGACCAGCGTGGTGAAATCCCGTGGGCGCCATTTGCGCGCTAGAACTTGATAACTCATGGCGGCGATTGTAGCAAAAGGCGGCCACCAACCATCGCTGACATGGGCGCCAATGGAAAAGCCCCGCAATGGGGCGGGGCTTTGTAAATACTGCCTGTTCCGGAGCAAACCGTCACAAGATCAGTGAATCACCATTAGCGTGAACGGGTGCACGTACGCCTGCAGCGTCACGAACAGGCCGACCAGGATGGCCAGCACGATCGAGTGGAAGAACACGTAGCGCAGGATCTCGCCCTCGTGGCCGTACCACTTGGTGGCCGTGGATGCCACCACGATGGACTGCGCGTCGATCATCTTGCCCATCACGCCGCCCGAACTGTTGGCCGCGGCCATCAGCGTAGGCGACAGGCCCAGTTGTTCGGCCGTGGTCTTCTGCAGGCCACCGAACAGCACGTTCGACGCGGTATCCGAACCGGTCAGCGCCACCCCGAGCCAGCCCAGCATGGTGCCGAACAACGGGTAGAACACGCCGGTCTGCGCAAACGCCAGGCCCAGCGTGGCATCGAGGCCCGAGTAGCGGGTCAGGTAGCCAATGCCGAACATCGCGCAGATGGTCAGCAGCGAGTAGCGCACGAGCTTGATGGTTTCCCAGTATTCCTTGAACAGGCGCGGAATCGAGTAGCCCATCAGCAGGCCGCCGACGAGTGCCGATACCAGGATGCCGGTGCCCGCCATCGACAGCACGTTGAAATTGAACACGGCGCCTTCGGCAATTTCCTTCGGCACCACGGGCGGACCCTTGATGACCAGCTTGTCCAGGCCCGGGATCGGATATTTCCACAGCCAGATGCCATCCATGAACTTCTTGAATTCGGGGATGCCCCAGACAAACACGAACACGGTCAGGATCACCCACGGCATCCAGGCCTTGACCACCGAGATGCCGACCGAAGCGGCGGACGCCTTGGCGTCGGCTTCGAGCGCCTCGGGGTGGTCGACCTTCGAATCGTCGTGGCGGCCCAGGATACGGGTCGAGGTCCAGATTTCCTTCGGACGCCAGACTTTCAGGAACATCGTCAGGCAGCCCATCGAGATCAGCGCCGAGATCACGTCCACGAGCCACGGGCCGTGGAAGTTCGAGACCAGGAACTGCGGCACCGCGAAGCTGACACCCGCCACCAGGATGGCCGGCCAGATCGCCAACATGCCGCGGAAGCCCGCGAATGCCCAGATCAGCCAGAACGGCACCAATACCGAGAAGAACGGCAGTTGGCGGCCGATCATCGCGGACAGTTGCACCTGGTCAATACCAGTCACCGACGACAGGCCGATGATCGGCGCACCAAGTGCACCAAACGCCACCGGCGCGGTGTTGGCAATCAGCGCCAGGCCCGACGCGGCCAGCGGCGAGAAGCCCAGCCCGATCAGGATGGCGCCCGTAACGGCCACCGGCGTGCCGAAGCCGGCCGCGCCTTCGAAGAATGCACCGAAGCTGAAGGCCACCAGCAGCAGTTGCAGGCGCCGATCCTCGGTTACGCCCGAGATCGAGTTCTGCAACACCTTGAATGACCCGTTCAAGGTAGTCAGCCGGTGCAGGAAGATGATGTTGAGGACGATCCAGCCGATCGGGAACAGGCCCGACACGATGCCCAGCCCTGCCGCCTTGCCAGCCATGGCCGCCGGCATGCCGAACACGAACGACGCGACGGAGATACCGACTATCAGCGCCAGTCCGGCCGCCAGGTGGGCCTGCATGTGAAAGAACGCCAGTGCTGCAAGCAGCACGACAACCGGAACCCCTGCGGCAATGGTGGATAGCGCCATGCTGCCGAGCGGGTCATAGACTTGACTCCACACGATTGAATCCTCCTCTGGTTGATACGGCTGCCTTCCTCTGACGGGCCTGGGCAACCGGACTGCATATGTCAGGACAAGCGCAGCAAACGCCGCGCGCGCCTGACAGAAAGGGGATTGTAAGGATGGGTTCCCGGCTCGCGACCCAAAATCCGGTCATCGATGTGATGAACCGGATTCACGGATCAGGGTTTGTTCGGGGGCAGACTGGCGCACCTCACCCTCGCGCGCAGCGTACTCCTTAAAACGATCGTTAGAAATAGGTCATGTGATGGGGGCGCGACCTTCGCTGGTGCATAAGTACCTCATACGTGCCGCATAAGTACCGCATAAGTACCGCACAAGTACCGCACAAGTACCGCACAAGTACCGCACAAGCCGCCAGGTTTTCGTAGCGCCTAACCGCATTCCCCCACGTAGCCGCAATTCGCACACTTGGCGCAGCCATCGACCTTGTGCAACGCATGGGCGCCGCACTCGGGACACGGCTTGCCGGTGCCGATGCCGGCCAAGGCCTTGCCCGAGGGCGCCGGGTCCGCCTGGGCGGCCAGCGCCACCGCGGCCTCGCCGCCTTCGCGCCGGGCCAGGCGCGCGGACAGGGCCACCACCGGCAACTGTCCACCCTCATCGTCGAGGAAGCCGCGCTTGATCAGGATGCGCTGGATGGCATAGCTCAACGCCGCCACTTCCGAATCGTGGAAGCGTGGCACCTCGGTGCCGTCCTGGCGCACCAGCGAACCGTAGCGGACCGTGCCCTTGTCCCAGACCACATTGCGCATATCGGCCAATGCCTTGGCAATCGGGCCGCCCGAGCGCGCCACCATCGACAGCAGCCGCATGGTCGACGTGATCCACTGCTGCCCTTCGGAACGCTGGCCGGCCGGCATGAAGAACTCGATCGGCCGTTCGATGGCTACCGGCTGGCCGTCGATGGTGCCCGCTACGCGCATGAAGTTCACGGTCAGGTAGACCGTCTTGTGGCCTTCATAGGTCAGGTACTCGACTTTCGAGGTCACGCCTTCGAGGTCGCCAAGCGGGCGACTGCCGAACGGACGCACCAGCGGATCGTCATCGGATGCGGCCGCCGCGGGAGCCTCGGGCGCCCCGGACACCGGCGCCGGCGTGACCGACAACACCGCGCCGAGCACCTGGTTGGGCCGATAGGTCGCCAGCCCCTTGAGCCCGGCCTTCCACGCCTCCAGGTACAGATTGCGGAACGCTTCGTACGGATAGTCTTCCGGCACGTTCACGGTCTTGCTGATACTGGTGTCGATATACGGCTGCACGGCTTCGAGCATGCGCATATGGTCGAGCGCGGACATCTGCAGCGCCGTGACGAAGCTGTCGGGCAACTGCTCCATATCGCCGCCAAGATGCCGATACAGGCGCCATGCATGGTCGGCCACCTCGAACGTGCGATAGGTGTCGTCCGGCATGCGCTTGCGCCGGTTATAGGTCCACGAGAAAGCCGGTTCGATGCCGTTCGACGCATTGTCGGCAAATGCCAGCGTGATGGTGCCCGTGGGCGCAATCGACAGCAGGTGCGAATTGCGCAGGCCATGTTCGCGAATCGCGTCGCGCACCGCTTCGGGCAGGCGCGCCACAAAGCCGCCCCGCAGGTAGGCGTCGGCATCGAACAGCGGAAAGCGGCCCTTCTCGTCAGCCAGTTCCACCGATGCCAGGTAGGCATGGTCGCGCATCGTTTCCGAAATGCGGCCGGCCAGCTCGCGCGCGGCGTCGGTGTCGTAGCGCAGGCCCAGCATCACCAGCGCACTGCCCAGCCCCAGGAACCCCAGGCCGATACGGCGCTTGGCCTGCGCTTCGGCCTGCTGCTCGGGCAGCGGCCAGAACGTGACGTCGAGCACATTGTCGAGCATGCGCGTCGACACCCGCACCACTTCGGCAAACGCCGCGAAATCGAAACCGGCCTGTTCGGTGAATGCCTGGCGCACGAAGCGCGTCAGGTTGATCGATCCCAGGCAACAGCAGCCGTACGATGGCAACGGTTGCTCGGCGCACGGATTGGTTGCCTCGATCGTTTCGCAGTAGTAAAGATTGTTGTCCGCGTTGATACGCGACAGGAACAGGATGCCGGGTTCCGCGTGATCGTAGGTGGCCTGCATGACCTGGTCCCACAGCCGCCGTGCCGGCACGCGCCGGTAGACCCACTGGCCATCGTCACGCCGGTAGGCACCGGCCTCGATCACGTCCATGCCCGGCTGGGCCTCGTGGATCAGTTCGATCTCTTGATCGGCTTCCACTGCGCGCATGAATGCGTCGGTGACCCCGATCGAGATATTGAAGTTGGTCAGTTCGCCGCGATCCTTGGCGTGGATAAAGCTCTCGATGTCGGGATGGTCGCAGCGCAGCACCCCCATCTGTGCGCCGCGTCGCGCGCCGGCCGATTCCACCGTGGCACACGATGCATCGAATACCTTCATGAACGACACCGGCCCCGAGGCCCGCGAATGCGTGGCACGGACCAGCGCACCGCCGGGGCGGATTGACGAAAAGTCATAGCCAACCCCGCCGCCGCGCCGCATGGTCTCGGCAGCCTGGGCAACCGCCGTATAGATACTGGGCTTGCCGTCCTTGACCTCGGAGACCGAATCGCCGACGGGCTGCACGAAGCAGTTGATCAGCGTGGCCTGGATGCCGGTGCCGGCAGCCGAATTGATGCGCCCGGCCGGCACGAAGCCGTTGTCGAGTGCCCAGAGAAACCGCGCTGCCCAGGCTTCGCGCTGACCGGCGGGCTCGACCTCCGCGAGCGCATGCGCCACGCGACGGCGCACATCGTCGATGCTGCGCTCCTCGCCCTTGGCGTATTTTTCCTGAAGGACTTCGATGGATATGTCTTGCGGCACGAGTGCGCCGCGGAGAATCTGGTCGTTTGCGTTCATGCCCCAACCTGTCTAGATGAGAACGTATCGGCTGAAATCTGCCGTCCGCCATGCTGCCAGCATGGCCGCGCACCACCCCGGTGTCAGATCAAATGCCCGTCGAACAACCCTAGTACAACAACTAAATTCTGCCTGGCTTTCCAGGTTGGGTTACAATGCCGGTCGGACGGGCCTCCTCGCATGGTGGCGCGGTCAACCTGGTCAGGTCGGGAACGAAGCAGCCACAGCCGTTTTCTACCAGTGCCGAGGGTCAGGCTCGTCCCCCTTCTGCTTTTTTCTTGCGGTCTTCTCCGCAGTATTCCCTACAAGTTCAATGCTTTCCTGCGTAACGCCAGGACGTTGACTTGCGTCTTGCGTTTATCGATCCCCGCTGGTTCACTCCCCTCGCCCATGCAATGGGAGAGGGGCCGGGGGAGAGGGCATGGCGGTTCAAACTGCCGATATCGCGTCTTGAGACGCTGGCCCTCTCCCCCAACCCCTCTCCCGCATGCGGGAGAGGGGAGCGAAAACCAGGGGTATGGCAAACCGACACCCAACCTATTCTGCGCCGGTTGTTCGATCAGAACAACGACCCTTGTTGCGTCGTGGCGATTGGTTCGACCGGTCGGGGCGCGGCGCGCAGCAACTCCGCATCGATCCACTCTCCTGCCGCCGTGGCCACGCCGGCCTCGATTGGCTTGCCTGGAAACATTGGCTTGACCGCCGCCACATAGCGGGCCAGCTGCGCGCCATAGGACGCGTGTTCCTGCGGCAGCAGGCGCAGCTTGTAGTCGATGATGACCACGCGGTCTTCGAATTCCACCAGCCGGTCGATCCGCAGCAGTCGGCCTCGGCCATCGTACAGCTCCACTTCGTTGCGTGCCGCCACCGCGGCGTGCGGGAACAGCAATGGCCGCAATGCCGGCGCCGCCAGCATCGTTTGCAGATCCGCCACGGCGGCCTCGGCCTGTTGCTGCCAGCGCTCATGTGCCTGGGGGGCACCGGCGCCCGCGAGCGGGAACCAGCGCATTACCGTGGCAATGTCCGGCGCACCCGCATAGGTATCGGGATAGCGCGTGATCCGCTCCAGCAACGCGTGCACGAGTTCACCATGCGCGGCGGCAGCAGCATCGAAGACCATCGATTCCGCATCGTCCTCGAACGCATCATCTTCTTGCGCAAGCTCGACCGCGTCGCGGAAACGCAGGCGGAAATCGGCGTAGCGCACACGTTCGCTGGCTGGCGCCACGGTATCGGCAGCAACGGTCTCGGCTTCGGGGTAGGCAGTCACTTCGTCGCCCACGCCCGCCGCCGCCAAACGTACGTACCAGCTACCGGCAATCTCGGCACCCGGTGCATCGTCGCTCTCCGCCTTGCTGCTACGCCCCTTGACGCCGCTGACCAGCAAACCCTGCTGCGCGCGTGTCATCGCCACATAGAGCAGGTTCCAGTTCTCACGCTCGGCCAGCGCGGCTTCGGCCTCGAACATCTGCGCGCGCGCCAGGCCGCGTTCGCTGCGTTTGCCGTATGCCGAGAAATGCCGCGGCACCGGCGACGCAGGCGGCCAGTCGACCAGGATGCCGCCGCGGTCTGCTGCCGGCGCGCTGTGGTTGGCATCGAGCAGCACCACGAACGGCGCTTCAAGGCCCTTGGCCGCATGCACGGTCAGGATATGCACGGCGTCGAGATGACCGTCGTCCGCATCGTCGGGCTCGGCCTCGGTGTCCTCCACGCCCTCGCCCATGCCACCTTCGTCGGGACTTTCATCCTCGTCGCCGCGCCGGATTTCCTGCAGTTCGTCGATGAACTTCGGCAGGCTCGGGTACCGGCCGCCGTCGAGGTCGAGCGACAGTTTCAGGAACGCATCGAGATTGGCCAGCACCTGCTCGCGAATCGCCGACGGCGCGGCTTCCGCATAGCGTCGGCGCACTTCGCCGCGATGGTAGATATGGTCGATCAAGTCATGAACGGGACGGTGCGGTGCCAGTGCGAGCCATGACTGCAGCCGCGCCACACCGCTGCGCAATGCCTCGGACACATGTTCCGGAAGCCCCGCCGCACCCATGCGCATCCACCAGCCGCCCTCGCCTTCCATCGCCGCGAGCAGCAGCAGGTCGTCGTCAGTCGCGCCAACCAGCGGGCTCTTGAGCACGTGCGCCAGATCGAGATCCGATTCCGGCGTCATCAGGAAAGCCAGCAACGCCGAGATATCGAGCGCCTCGAGCGTGGTCAGCAGGCCGCCGCGACGCGGGCTCAGGCATGGAATGCCGGCCTCGCGCAAGGCGCGTTCATAGTCGGCAAGATAGGTCTTGCGGCGCACCAGCAGGTGCATGTCGCGCCAGGTGGCCGGACGCGACTGCTCACCCTCGCGCACCGGCACGTGGTCGCGCAGATAGTGCAGCCATGCGGCCACACGGCGACCCTCTTCGAAGCGTAGCGAGTCGCCCTGCTGCACGCGTGGCTGGGTCAGCGTATCGCGATGTCCGTCGCCCGGGGAATCCGTTTTATTGGCTACGTCACCTTCATCGGCCGCATCATCGGGCTCCACGAGCGGCAGCAGCCAGACCGGCCCGCCCGGGCCACCCAGTGCCGTCGTCTGTGTTTCATAGAGCGGGTAGCGTCCTTCGGCGCGGGCGTGGTCGAACACGGCGTTGACCCAGTCAAGCACCTCGGGACGGTTGCGACGCGTACGGTTGGTGCGCAGCACGGTGGCGCGAAACTCGGCCTGCAACATGTCGCGCGCGGCGTCGAACAGGCGCGCATCGGCACGGCGAAAACGGTAGATCGACTGCTTCGGATCGCCCACCAGGAACACGGTCGGCTTGTCGCCCAGGCCCTGGTAACCGGCCAGCCAGCCCTGCAGGATGCGCCACTGCAATGGGTTGGTATCCTGGAATTCATCGAGCAGCAGATGACGATAGCGCGCGTCGAGCCGCACCTGCAGATAGGTGGCGGTCTCCTCGTCGGCCATCAGCTTCGCGGCCAGCGATTCGAGATCGGCGAAATCCATCGCGCGCTGCTCGCCCTTGTAGCGCTGGTAGCGCTCCAGCAAGGCATCGCCCAGCCGATACAGCGCCAGGTTGATGGCGAGTACCGCGGCTTCGCAGCGGCGAGCGGCAATCTCGTCGAGGCGGCCGCAATGATCGGACATGCGCGCGACCAGTTCATCGGCAGCCCCTTCGGTGCCGCAGACCTTGACCAGCGCCGTGGTGCGCTTCATCGAGCGCGGCTTGCCGGCATCGGTGAAGAACGCACTGCGCAGCAGGTTGAACGCCTGGGTTGCCGCATCGCCGGGTGCCGCGCCGGCATCGCGCCACGCGCGGACCGCGCGCAAGCCGTCGACCAGGCGCGACGCATGCGTCTGCTCGGTCTTGCCGCCGCGCCCCAGTGTCAGCGCCAGTTGCGCGCAGTCTTCGAGCCAGTCGTCATCGGCCAGCGCCTCGACCAGTACGTCCTCGGTGGCGTCTTCGCCAAGATCGGCGGCCAGCAGCGTTGCCGGGTCGCCGGCTTCACGAAATGCCTGCCATTCATTGCGCGCATGGAACATCCGGTCGAGCAGGCTGCGTGCCTGGAAGTCGCCGATCGCATCCACCAGTTGCTCGTAGGTTTCGCGTAGCTCCGCATACTGTGGCTGGGCCAGCGCACGCCAGAACGGCGCCCATGCCTCGCGCTTCATGCGCAGCGCATCCTCGCGCAGCGAAGCACCCGGCACGATGCCCGACGACAGCGGCGCGCCGCGCAGCAGCGTGCCGAACCAGCCGTGGAACGTGTCGATCGCCATGCGCCCCGGCGATGCCAGCACCTGCGCATGCAACAGCCGTGCGCGCGGCAACGCGGCACGTGCGGCATCGGCAGACAGCCCGCGCATTTCCAGCTGGGCCAGCACGGCCTCGTCGCTGCCGCTGGCCAGTTGCGACAGCACTTCCAGCAAACGCTCGCGCATTTCCTCGGCGGCCTTGCGCGTGAACGTAATGGCCAGGATTTCATGCGGGGCGGCGCCAGCCAGCAGCAGGCGCACCAGTCGTGCCACCAGCAGCCAGGTCTTGCCGCTGCCGGCGCAGGCCTCGACCACCACCGAACGTGTGGGCTCGCAGGCGGCGCGTGTGAAATCGGCCTCGGCACTGGGCTCGCCGTCGCGCAGATAGGCGTGGATATCCTGGATAACAGTCATGCGAGAGTCATGCGTTGAGGTCGGGCAAGGCGGTGGATTCCCAGAAACCCTTGCGGCACAGGCCGCGGGCTTCGCAGTAGGTACAGGCGGCGGCATCGCCAAACGCGGGCAACCTGGCGCCCTGGCGCAGGCGGCCGACGTCCTGCCGCAACTGCCGCTCCAGCCAGGTAACGGCAGCCTGGAATTCGGGCAGGTCGACTTCACGCTGCGCGCCCGGTGCGCTATCGCGACCGCCCTGCTTCACGCCTTCCAGCGCCACCCAGCTGCCGGCCACGGCATCGGCACGCAGCAGCCCATAGAACGCAAGCTGGCAATCTTCCTCGGCATCGCCGGCCTTGCGACGCAGGCGGCTGGCCGGCTGCGTCTTGTAGTCGAGCACCGCGTGCGCGCCATCGGGCCCCTTGTCGAGCCGGTCGATGCGTCCGGACAGCCGCAGCGGCATGCCATCGGGCATCGCCATGTCGACCCCGGCATCGAGCTCACCGCTACGCCAGCCCCACCCCATTTCCTCGCGCGCGGCCTGCCAGGCCACATAGGACGGCAGCACCTCGCACCAGCGCCGGTAGTAGCTGATGGCGTTGCCATCCTCGGCGATCTGCTTGCCGAACACGGTGTCCGAGATCTGCCGCAGCCGCTCGAGCCGCCGCGCATCGTCGCGCTCGCCGCTGGCGTGGATCTCCTCGTGGTATTGCAGCAGCACGCGGTGCAGCAGGTTGCCGATATCGCGCTTCTCAAGGTCGTCGTTGAGCGTTTCCAGTCCGGCCAGTCCCAGCATGCGGCCCGCGAAGAACTGGTACGGACAGCGGCGCAGCATGTTGTAGGCAGCAGCGCTCCAGCGGGCCGGCACGCGCTCGGGTGCGATCGGCGCCGGCATGTAGCCCGGTTGCGCGAAGGTGTCGAGCAGTTGCGGCGCCGCGTTGGCTTCGATCGGCACACCGGCGCGTGCACAGCATGCCGACAGCCGTTCGATCCAGCCCGACACGTGATGCGGCTCGCCACGGCTGCCATAGCGTTGCCACGTGAGCACCACGTCATCGTTGTTCAACAATACCTCGGCCAGATCGCGCGCCTGCTGGGCAAAGCGTGCCTCGCGGTCTTCGAGCCCGAGTTCGCGGCGCATCTGGTTCGAGAAGAACATCAGCTCTGCCGCCCGCGAAGGCAGTTGCGCATCGTCGCAACCAACCACCACCACCCCATCGAAGCGGCGCATACGTGCGCCATTGAGCGGCAGGATCGTGATGCGCGACTGGCTCGGCGCCGAGGGTTCCTTGTAGGCCACCGATTCCAGCAGCGCCGACAACATCGCGCGAAATTCCTGCTGGTTCAGCGTGGCATGGCTGCCGGCTTCATCGTCGGTCAGGTCGGCCAGGCGCGCCAGCGCATCGAGCATTTGCTGGCCTGCGTCATCGGCGGCCAACGCGGTCCGCATGTCCAGCGTGTCGAGCGTGGCATCGAGCCGGGTCAGCCAGACCGACAATGGCTGCTGGGCCAGACCGCGCGGCCATTGGCCGGCTTCGTCGGCCAGCCGTGCAATCAACGCACGGGCCGCGGCGCGGACTTCGAGCATGGCATCGCTGGCCTCCATGGTCTCGGCATCGACCACCGTGGTGCGCTCGCGCTCCGCAAACAGGTGACGCAGGCGGGCCCAGCCACCGGTGATTGCATCGCGCCGGATCTGGCGCTCCATCAGCGCGATGGCCGCGCCACGATGCGGCGAGCCTGGCAGGCAGAACGGGCTCTTGAGCAGGTCGAGCAAGGCAGCGGTATCGCCGTCGCGCACCAGCACATCGAACCAGCGCATCAGCGCCGCCGCGGCACGCGTGGTGGAAAGTTTCCAGCCGGTTTCATCGCGCACCGGCGCACCGGCGCGCGTCAGCAATGCACGCGTGCGCCGCGCCACCACGCGGTCGTGCGCAACCAGCGCCACATGCTTGCGGCCTTCGTTGAGCCATTGCACGAGTTGGTCGGCAGCCGCCGTGGCTTCGTCCTCGAAGCGGGCGCTGCCGACGACCCGCACACGCGCCCGCTCTGCGGGCATGGTGTGCGGCAACGCCGGCAGCCCGTCGTCGATCCGGTCGTCGATCCCGCCTTCATTCCCGCCGTCATTTCCGTCTTCGATCGCGTCGCCGATTCCGTCGCCACGCCGCGCCTCGGGCCACAACGCCAGCAGCGTGCGATACCAGTCCGGATCTTCATCGTCAGTGCCGGTCGTGGCACCGGTCCAGTCGTAGCCGACCACCAGCGTCGGCACCAGTTCGGCAGCCTGCTGCAGGAACGCGTCCTCGATCGGTTCAGGCGGTGTCGGTCCGATCCAGACCACCGGCCCCGCCACCAGTTGCGCCAGCCGCTGCAGGGCGCGCCGGCGTGCCGGCAATGGATCATCGGGACCCGACAGCATCTGCCAGAACGCCAGCACGATCTGGGCTTCCTGCCCGAGAAAACGCTCCGACAGGTGCGCATAGGTACGTTGCAACGCGCCCTGCAGCAGCGCGGCACGATCGTCGCCATCGACATCGTCGTCCTCGCGAACCGCGGCATCTTCGAGCCAGCGCGCGCTCAGTTCGTCGCTGATGGAGAGCAGCGTCTGCGCCAGCCCCCAGGCCGCGCCCTCGGTCTGCGCGCCAAACGCGCGGCGCAGCCAGTCCTGCGCACGGATCGCCTGTTGCACCGCCAGCAGCCGTGCCGCATGGCTGCGCACCGGCGCGGGATCGGCCGCAAGATCGGGAGGCAGGTCCAGCAACCAGTGGCCCAGCGTCAGCACGCGAGGCAACAGGCGCGGCTGCCCAGCCGCGCGCGCGGCCGCATCGAGCGCCTGGCGCACGCCGGGAATCTGCGCGGCCGTGGGCACGACCACTTGCGCAGCCGCCGCGGCGGGGCCGCAATGATCGAGGAAATACCACGTCGCCGTGGCGGCCTGCTCAAGGAACGAGGGGCCGGGAGGAAATGAAAGCCGGGTCATGTATGCAAGGTACCGAAACGTATCCCGGGGGCAACCCGGGGCCCCCGATGCGCGCAGCGCGCAATCAGTGGTTCCCGCCGCCGCGTTCCAGGCGCGCGCGCAATTCGCGCGCGGTCTCCAGCAGGCCTTCGTAGCCGGAGCGGGCGTGTTCGGGCAGGTCGGGGTCGCCGATCAGCGCGCCCAGCGTTTCCATCACGCTGTAGACCAGTCCCTTGGCGGCACCGGTGGCGATACTGTCGGTTTCAACCGCGCTGCTCAGGTGCGCCAGCGCATCGCTGAGATGGTCCGGGTCCGGCGTCTGCTGCGCGTCGGTGGCAGGGATATCGGTTTCGGGCTTGCGGGGATCGGACGTCATGATCGGTTGGCCTTTGTCGAAAAGATGCGGAGTTGGCACGCCCGCGCCTGCCATTCTACGCGTGCGCGGAGGCTGCTCTTCCAAGTGCATTCTAGATCATGCCCGGCCCGATCCCGTACGGGAAATCCCTGCCCGCCCTGCTGCCCCGCAACACACAATACCTCTGATGAGTGATACCGATTGAGCCAGCCTCTTGGCGCGATTGAAACTATCATCGGCAGCAGGAGCAACAACGCGGCAGAATGGCACCCAAGACCACCGTGAATGCGCCGTTCATTTCGCCATGCACCAACCAGGCAGGCGATATCCGGCATGCGGTGGGCCGAGGGGCTTGAAATCCGGCAAGCTGGTAACATATCGGCGTCAATGGCGGCGCGTGGCTTCAAGCGTTGCCGTCCGGCGGTCCTGCACGATCTCGTGTAAGGTAGCGGTTCAGCCCCACGGCAGATTTCCGCCTTCAACATAAACTGAGCGAAACCAGAGGTTTTCCGCCATGAGCGATCAAATCAAATATGTGAGCGACGCATCGTTCGACACCGATGTCCTCCAGTCCGACAAGCCCGTCCTGCTCGACTTCTGGGCGGAATGGTGCGGCCCCTGCAAGATGATTGCCCCGATCCTGGACGAAGTTGCCAAGGACTACGGCGACAAGGTGCAGATCGCCAAGATCAACGTCGACGAAAACCAGCAGGTGCCGGCCAAGTTCGGCATCCGCGGCATCCCGACGCTGATCCTGTTCAAGAACGGCGAAGTGGTCGCCCAGAAGGTTGGCGCGCTGTCGAAGTCGCAGCTGACGGCGTTCCTGGACGCGCAGGTCTAAGCCAGCCGTTCCGGCCGCGGTGTTCGGCCGCGGCACGCACGATCCGGTCTCGCGTGCGCCAGTTCTGGCGCGCCGACCGGATTGTGCTAATATGCCACCCAACAAATCCCCGAGCGTTCGCTCATTCCTTCCCCCTTCTCCTAGGTCTTGCCCGTCCGGGCCCTTCTGTACCCCTTGTCTATGCACCTGACAGAACTCAAATCGCTTCACGTGTCTGCGCTTCTCGAAATGGCGGCAACGCTCGAGATCGACAACGCACAACGGATGCGCAAACAGGAACTGATGTTTGCGATCCTGAAGAAGCGCGCCAAGATGGGCGAAACCATCTACGGAGACGGCACACTGGAAGTTCTGCCCGATGGCTTCGGCTTCCTGCGCTCGCCGGAAACGTCGTACCTGGCCAGCACGGACGACATCTACATCAGCCCCTCGCAGATCCGCCGTTTCAACCTGCACACCGGTGACTCCATCGAAGGCGAAGTGCGTACGCCGAAGGACGGCGAGCGTTACTTTGCGCTGGTGAAGGTCGACAAGGTCAACGGGCAGCCGCCCGAAGCGGTCAAGAACCGCATCATGTTCGAGAACCTGACGCCGCTGCATCCGAACCGGCCGCTCGTGCTCGAACGCGATATCCGCGCCGAGGAAAACATCACCGGCCGTATCGTCGACATGATCGCGCCGATCGGCCGCGGCCAGCGCGCGCTGCTGGTGGCATCGCCGAAGTCCGGCAAGACCGTGATGCTGCAGCACATCGCCCACGCGATTGCCAACAACCATCCGGAAGCCGACCTGTTCGTGCTGCTGATCGACGAACGTCCGGAAGAAGTGACCGAGATGCAGCGCTCCGTGCGCGGCGAAGTGGTGGCGTCGACGTTCGACGAACCCGCGATCCGCCACGTGCAGGTGGCCGAAATGGTCATCGAGAAGGCCAAGCGCCTGGTTGAACTGAAGCGCGACGTGGTGATCCTGCTGGACTCGATCACGCGTCTGGCGCGCGCCTACAACACCGTCGTGCCGGCCTCGGGCAAGGTGCTGACCGGTGGTGTGGATGCCAACGCGCTGCAGCGCCCGAAGCGATTCTTCGGTGCCGCGCGTAACCTGGAAGAAGGCGGTTCGCTGACCATCATCGCCACGGCGCTGATCGAAACCGGCAGCCGCATGGACGACGTGATCTACGAAGAGTTCAAGGGCACCGGCAACATGGAAGTGCACCTGGAACGCCGCCTTGCGGAAAAGCGCGTCTATCCGGCCATCAACCTGAACAAGTCCGGCACGCGCCGCGAGGAACTGCTGATCAAGCCCGAGATCCTCCAGAAGATCTGGATCCTGCGCAAGTTCATCTCGGACATGGACGAAGTCCAGGCAATGGAGTTCATCCTCGACAAGATGAAGCCGACGAAGAACAATGCTGAGTTCTTCGACATGATGCGTCGCGGCGGCTGACCATCCTCTGGTTGTATCGCGCAAGAAAAGGCGTACCCTGCGGGTGCGCCTTTTTCATTTCCGACTCCGCGACCCATGTTCGGCAAACTGTCCAGCTTCCTGCGCGCGCGTTCGAGGGAACGCAAGCTCGCCCACTACGCGATTCCCGATGAGCTGTGGACGCGCACCGTCGCCGCCCTGCCGTTCGTGCAGCGCTATGGCACCCGGGACCTGGCCACTTTGCGCGAACTGGCCACGCTGTTTATTGCCAACAAGGAATACTCCACCGCGCATGAACTGGAGTTGACCGACGAGATGGTGGTCAGCGTAGCGGTACAGGCCTGCGTGCCGATCCTCAGGCTTGGCATCGAGTGGTATCGCGGCTGGCATGGCATCGTGCTGTACCCGGGCGAGTTCCTGATCCGCAAGACCGTGGAGGACGATATCGGACTGGTGCACGGCGTCGAGGAAGAAGCCAGCGGCGAAGCCTGGGAGAATGGGCCGGTGATCCTGTCCTGGCAGGACGTCAACATGCCGGGCGCCGGACTCGACAGCGACCATGCATTGCCGCTGGACACCTACAACGTGGTGATCCACGAGTTCGCCCACAAGCTCGACATGCTCGACGGCGAGCCCGATGGTGTACCGCCGTTTTCGCGCGTGCTGCACCCGGGCATTGACGCGGAGCAATGGGCGGAAACCTTGCTTACCGAATACGACGCATTCGCCGGCGCATGCGAAGCGCTGCCCGACTCGGCCTGGGACCATCCCGAACGCTTGCCGCCAAGGTTGCGTGTGATCGATCCATACGGCAGCGAAGCACCGAGCGAATTCTTTGCGGTGGCGTCCGAGACGTTTTTCGTGGAGCCAGTCGCCCTGCAAGACCATTGGCCGGTGCTGTATCAGATACTGGCGCAGTTCTATCGGCAGGACCCCGTAAAAGATGACGCATTGAGCACACCATGATCGGGCTGCGGCGGATTCGCAAAATCGCCATGTGTATTGCCCAAGCACTTGTTTTTCTGCCATAATCCCGGTTTGCCCGTTATCGGCAAGTGGTTCGCTCGTCGCAAGGATCCTGCGACACCACGGAGCGGACTGGCTACCCAACCTGAAAGGAAGCACCATGAAAGAAGGCATTCACCCGAATTATCGCGAAGTCCTGTTCCACGACGTGTCGAACGACTTCAAGTTCGTGACCCGCTCGACGATCCAGACCAAGGACACGATCGAACACGAAGGCAAGACCTACCCGCTGGCCAAGATCGAAGTGTCGTCGGAATCGCACCCGTTCTACACTGGTACGCAGAAGATCATGGACACGGCCGGCCGCGTCGAGAAGTTCCGCCAGAAGTTCGGCAGCAAGCTGGCCGCCAAGAAGTAATCGCCAGCGCTCCAGCGAGCAACTGCGGCGCGCAACGGGACGATGCTCCTGCAGCGCGCAACCTGACAAAGAGGCAGCATCGGCTGCCTCTTTGCATTTGTGGCCCACAATAGCGGATTACTTACGCTTGCGGGTGCCGCCCGACACCTCTGCCGATGTCCCAAGCCAAGACCTCTCCCGTTCACCTGACCGCCGCCGCCACCGGTGCGCTGCCGCGCTATCTGCTGCTGGCAATCTGCATCATCTACGGCCTCACCGGTCTGTTTGGCCGCGATCCGTGGAAGAACGAGGATGCCGCCGGCTTTGGCGTGATGTGGCAACTGGGCACGGGCAACCTGCAGGACTGGCTGATGCCCAATATCGTGGGTCGCCCGTTCAGCGAGGATGGCCCGCTGGTGTACTGGGTGGGCGGGCTCATGATCCGGCTGTTCGGCGGCTGGCTTGGCGCCCCCGACGCGTCACGCCTGGCCACGGCGCTGTTCTACTTCGCCACCTGCGCATTCATCTGGTACTCGACCTACCTGCTGGGCCGCCGCGACGAAGTCCAGCCGTTTGCCTTTGCGTTTGGCGGGCAACCCGATGCCCGCTCCTATGGCCGCGCGCTGGCCGATGGCGCACTGCTGATCTTCCTGGCCTGCGTGGGCCTGGCCGTGCGCGGGCACGAAACCACGGCCCAGGTGGGCCAGGTCTGCCTGGTCGCCTTCATGCTGTATGGCATGGTGCGTAGCCTGGACAAGCCGATCCAGGGCAGCCTCTGGTTTGGCGTGGGACTGGCGGCGCTCTGCCTGGCCAGCGGGCCGATCCTGGCGGCGGCCCTGCTTGGCGCGGCCGTGATTGCCGGCGCAGTATGCAAGCCGGTGCCCTCGAAGCGGCTGCTGGCGGTTGGCCTGCCGATCGCGCTGGCGATCATCGCCGTATGGATGGCAACTGTGTACTTTGGCGCAACGCTGACTGACGACGCCGTAGCGTATATCCGCGACTGGGCGCGCTACGATCGCCGCTCGTATGGCCCGCCATCGCTGCTTACCGGCGGCTTTATCGCGCGCAACTTCCTGCTGTTCACCTGGCCGGTGTGGCCCATCGCGGCGTTTGCCTGGCTGTCGTGGCGCGGCATGCGGCGCGCGGCCCATGTGACCTTGCCGCTGGCGATCCTGGCCATGCTGTTCCTGCTGCTGTTGCTGCAGCGCAGCCCCGGCGACGTCCAGTTCATTCTGCTGCTGCCGCCCATGGCAATCCTGGCGGCATTTGCCTTGCCCACGCTGCCGCGCGCAGCGATCAACGCGATCGACTGGTTCGCACTGCTGTTCTTCACGATCTTTGGCGGCTTCGTCTGGTTCATGTGGCTGGCCAAGACCACCGGCTGGCCGCCGAAGATTGCCAACAACGTGTTCCGGCAGATCCCCGGCTTCGAACACACCTTCACGATCAGCGCCGTGTTGATTGCGCTGGCCGTGACGGTGGCCTGGGTGCTGGTCGTGCGCTGGCGCCTCTCGCGCGCGCCCAAGCAGATCTGGCGGCCGGTGGTGATTTCAGCGGCCGGCACGACGCTGATGTGGGTGATCGCGATGACCTTGTGGTTGCCTTCGATCAATTACGGCAAGACCTATCGCGATGTGGCCATGGCCGCTTCGCTGGCATTGCCTTCGACATACCAGTGCGTGCAGCCGATCCGCATGGGCGATGCGCAACTGGCCTCGTTCGCCTACTTTGGCCATATCCGCTTTGGCGGCCCGGACGATGGCTGCGATGTGCTGTTGCGGCACGATGCGGTCGACTATGGTGCGCCGGGCAGTATTTCCCATTTCGAATGGCGCCTGATCTGGGAAGGCCGCCGTCCGGCGGATCGTGACGAACGATTCCGCATGTACCGGCTGGTCGATACCTCGCATCCGGTACCGGCACGACCTGCGCAACAGCGCCGGCTGCCGCGGCAGTAGCCTCCCCTTCCGCGGGCCGCGATCAGTCCAATCCGTCGGCCCGAGCCAGCCCCGCCGCCACAAGCGGGGCGTGCCCCCTACCCATATCAAGATGAGCAGCGCGCTGCAGGATATCCGTCGCATCGTTCAACTGGCCGCGCCAGTGCTGGTGGGACAACTGGCCGTGATCGCCTTCGGTGTCATCGACACCATCATGGCCGGCCGCGCCTCGGCCACCGACCTGGCAGCCGTGGGCCTCGGCGGCTCGATCTACATCACGGTCTATATCAGCCTGATGGGGGTGTTGCAGGCACTCGCGCCGGTCGCCGGCCAGCTCTATGGGGCAGGACGCACCTCGGAAATCGGCATCGAAGTGCGGCAGGCCGCCTGGCTTGGCGTGGCACTGGCCATCCCCGGCATGTTGCTGTTGCTGTTTCCTTCGCCGCTGCTGATGTTTGCCAAGGCACCGCCCGAACTGGTGGAAAAGGCGTCGCGCTACCTTCATATCGTGGCGTTTGGCTTGCCCGCAGCGCTGGCCTTCCGCATCTACATGGCACTCAACAATGCGCTGTCGCGACCGATCATGGTCACGGTGCTGCAGATTGCCGGCTTGGCGCTGAAGGTACCGCTCAATGCGTGGTTCATCCATGGTGGCTATGGCATTGCGCCAATGGGCGGACCGGGCTGCGCGCTGGCCTCGACGATCATCAGCTGGACCTGGTGCCTTGCCGGACTGGGCATCCTGCGCCTGGGCGCGGCCTACCAGCCGCTGGCGATCTTCACTCGCTGGGAATGGCCGCGCTGGGACCGAATTCGCCCCCTGCTGCGGTTAGGCGTGCCGATGGGCCTGACCTACCTGATCGAGATCACGTCGTTCACGCTGATGTCGATCTTCATTACGCGACTCGGTACCGAGACGCTGGCGGGACACCAGATCATTGCCAACCTCAGTGCCGTGGCATACATGGTGCCGCTATCGCTGTCGATCGCCACCTCGACGCTGGTGGCGCAGTCGATTGGCGCGCGCGACATGGCCGGTGCGCGACGCATTGGCTGGCGGGGCATCCGTTTTGGCGCAGGGCTGGCCTTGATCACGGGCGCACTGCTCTGGTTGCTGCGCGAACCCCTGCTCCATGCCTATGCCAAGGATCCCGGCGTCGTGGCCAAGGCACTGCCGCTGATGCTATTCGTGGCGTTTTACCAGGCATTCGACTCCGTGCAGGTCATGAGCGCGTTTATCCTGCGCGCCTACAAGATTGCACTGATTCCCACGCTGATCTACGCGGGTTCGCTGTGGGGCGTGGGACTTGGCGGCGGGTATGTGATGGGCTTCGGCCTGATCGAATCGCTGCCGGCCTTTACGCGCGGCGCGGCTGGCTTCTGGTTGGCCAACAGCGTCAGCCTGGCGATTGCCGGGACCTTGCTGGTGCGGTATTTCAGGCGGGTGAGCAGGGTTCCAAGCGGTACGAATTGAGGCAAGTCGCAAGGAACGCATGCCACGCCCTTGGTGGTCTCCCCTCTCCCGCATGGCGGGAGAGGGGCCGGGGGAGAGGGTTGGCGGCTCAAGCTGAGATAAGTCGCAATTTGAGCCGCGACGCCCTCACCCAACCCCTTGGTGGTCTCCCCTCTCCCGCATGGCGGGAGAGGGGCCGGGGGAGAGGATTGGCGGCTCAAGCTGAGACAGGTCGCATTTTGAACCTCATGCCCTCTCCCCCAACCCCTCTCCCGCAGCGCGGGAGAGGGGAGCAAGAAAATCCGCTCCGTACAGACGAAAAAAAAGCCTGCGATGCAGGCTTTTTTAAAGGTTGGCGGAGCGGACGGGGCTCGCCTACATTCCGCAGGCCGCGGATTTGCTTGTAAGCAAATCCCTTCTCGCCCCGCCGGGAGCTGCGCAGGCAGCTCCCTCCGCTCCGTACAGACGAAAAAAAAGCCTGCGTTGCAGGCTTTTTTAAAAGTTGGCGGAGCGGACGGGGCTCGAACCCGCGACCCCCGGCGTGACAGGCCGGTATTC
>NZ_DBHKYV010000048.1:0-59408 GCF_057315035.1 Cupriavidus sp.
GGGGAGGGCTGTATCCCGCGCGCGGATGCCAGCATGGCTGTCACACCCGGCCACGTCTGCGCCATCATGACCGCGGATTGCCTGCCCGTATTGTTGTGCGATGCGGCAGGCACCGTTGTGGGTGCCGCGCATGCCGGCTGGCGTGGGCTTTGCGATGGCGTGATCGAGGCCACGCTCGGCCGCATGGCCGCTCGTGCGGGCGCGCAGGCGCAATGGCTGGCCTGGTTGGGGCCGGCGATCGGTCCCACTGCATTCGAAGTCGGGGCGGAGGTCCGCGACGCGTTCCTGCAGGCAGCACGCGCAGACGAACGCGCGCAGGTGGACGCTGCCTTCGTCGCGGGTACCCCGGGCAAATACCTGGCCGATCTTTACGCGCTGGCGCGCATCCGCCTGGCGCGAGCCGGCTGCACCGACGTCTTTGGTGGCAACGCCTGCACGGTAAGCGATGCGGAGCGCTTCTACTCGTATCGCCGCGACCGTACCACGGGCCGCATGGCCACTCTGGTCTGGCTGGCTGACTAGGCGCCGAGGTCGCCATCGCCGCGGGGCGGTGGCGCCTTTATCGCCGCCGCTTGCCGGGCTTCCTGCGCTTCCAGGGCCTTGCGCCGCCGGCGTCGGCCCGGCGTTCCCATGATGTAGACGACGATGGATACCGGCGCCAGGCCATAGAACAGGAATGTGGCCACGCCCGCGACGACATTGGTCTCGGTGATGGCCATCATCAGGGCGACGTAGAGCCAGCCAATAGCCACGATGTACATCAGGTTTTCATCTCTCTCTGGTATGCGTTGTCGAGGGCCGCTATCCCGCACGGGGATTACCGTCCGGTAGGTCGGGCTTCACTTGCCTGGCGGACGAATGTGAATGCGGATTTCCGCATTGACAGTCTCCACATTGCAAGGCAACAATGCCTTCAAATGTATCGGAACCGAGGAAGTTCTCCAGGGTTTCGCCGGCAAGCATAGCGTAAGAGGCAAGTCGCCCCAGGGTGGCCTGCGAACGCAACCCGGAATCGGGGCGGGTCGGGAGACAGTTACCCCGAGCCCGTCATCCATCAAGACTGGCAGAGAGACGATTACATCATGGCGACCGGCAAAGGTGCGGCAGCTTCCGGCAAGGAAGGCAAGTCCCAACCGTTTCAGTTTGCACCGGGGCCATTTGACCCAGCCACCTGGCTGGAGTGGTCCCGTCAATGGACACCTGAGGCCAACGGCGAAATGCCGTCAGGCTTTCCGGCAGGGTTGGCCGGCGCGTTTCCGGGTGGCTTTCCGGGCGGCGAAGCCTTTACCAAGGCATTCCAGAATGCGTTCCAGGGCAGCGGCGTAAACGGTGCCCCATTGAAGATTGCGCCGGACCATGTGGCGCGCATCCAGGAACGATATTTCAAGGATTTTGCCGAGCTCTGGCGCGAGATGGGCGGCGGTGCGGTAATGGCCAATGGCTCACCGGCCGACGATGGCGCCGCGGAACCTGCCAGCCACCGTCTTTCGGATCGCCGTTTCGCCAGTCCGGCGTGGCGCAACAATGCGCCATACCGCTATACCGCCGCGTTCTACCTGCTGACCGCACGGGCCATGATCGAATTGGCCGATGCCGTGGAAGCGGACCCCAAGATGCGCCAGCGCATCCGCTTTGCCGTGTCGCAATGGGTGGACGCGATGTCGCCAGCCAACTTCCTGGCCACGAACCCCGATGCCCAGCAACGCCTGATCGAGTCGGGCGGTGAATCGCTGCGCAATGGCGTGCGTAACATGCTGGAAGACCTGGGCCGCGGCAAGATCTCGCAGACTGACGAAACCGCATTCGAAGTCGGCCGTAACGTGGCCGTGACCGAGGGCGCGGTGGTCTATGAGAACGAGTACTTCCAGTTGCTGCAGTTCAAGCCGCTGACCGACAAGGTCTACGCGCGCCCGCTGCTGCTGGTGCCGCCGTGCATCAACAAGTACTACATCCTCGACCTGCAGCCGCAAAGCTCGCTGGTGCGCCATGCGGTGGAGCAGGGCCATACCGTGTTCCTGGTCTCGTGGCGCAATCCCGATGCCACGATGGCCGAGCGTACCTGGGATGACTACATCGAACACGCGGCGATTCGCGCCATCGAGGTGGCCCACGATATCAGCGGCGAGGACAAGATCAACGTGCTGGGCTTCTGTGTCGGTGGCACGATCATTTCCACCGCGCTGGCAGTCCTGGCCGCGCGCGGCAAGCACCCGGCCGCCAGCCTGACGCTGCTGACCACACTGCTCGATTTTGCCGACACGGGCATCCTCGACGTCTTTGTCGACGAAGCCCATGTGCAGTTGCGCGAGGCCACGCTGGGCGGTGCGGCAGGCGCTCCATGCACGCTGCTGCGCGGTGTGGAACTGGCCAACACCTTCTCGTTCCTGCGCCCGAACGACCTGGTCTGGAACTACGTGGTCGACAATTACCTGAAGGGCAATACACCGGTGCCGTTCGACCTGCTGTTCTGGAATGGTGATGCCACCAACCTGCCAGGCCCCTGGTATTGCTGGTACCTGCGCCACACCTACCTGCAGGATGAACTGAAGGTGCCAGGCAAGCTGACCGTGTGCAATGCGCCGGTCGACCTGGGCGCGATCGATGTGCCGACCTACATCTACGGTTCGCGTGAAGACCATATCGTGCCGTGGACGGCCGCCTATGCGTCTACCGCGCTACTGAAGAACAAGCTGCGCTTCGTGCTGGGGGCGTCTGGCCATATCGCCGGCGTGATCAACCCGCCGGCCAAGAAGAAACGCAGCCACTGGACCAATGATGCGCTGCCCGAGTCTGCCCACGAATGGCTGGCCGGTGCGCAGGAGCATCCCGGCAGCTGGTGGTCTGACTGGATGGACTGGCTTGGCAAGCATGCAGGCCAGAAGCGCGCGGCGCCCGGTACATTCGGCAATGCCCACTACCAGGCCATCGAACCCGCACCGGGCCGCTACGTCAAACAGCGCGCCTGATCCGCACGAGGGCCGGTTGCCACGGCGACGGCCCCTGTTTTGAACCGATTCTCGATTCGCTTTCTTGAAAGGACCTCAAATGACCGACATCGTCATTGTTTCCGCAGCCCGTACAGCAGTAGGCAAGTTTGGCGGTTCCCTGGCCAAGATTCCGGCCCCGGAACTGGGTGCCATCGTGATCAAGGCCGCGCTAGAGCGTGCCGGCGTCAAGCCTGAGCAGGTAAGCGAAGTGATCATGGGCCAGGTGCTGACGGCCGGCTCGGGCCAGAACCCGGCCCGCCAGGCCTCTCGCAAGGCCGGCTTGCCCGACATGGTTCCGGCCATGACCATCAACAAGGTATGCGGCTCGGGCCTGAAGGCCGTGATGCTGGCGGCAAACGCCATCATTGCTGGCGAGGCTGAAATCGTGGTGGCCGGCGGCATGGAGAACATGAGCGCCGCGCCGCACGTACTGCCGGGCTCGCGCGACGGCTTCCGCATGGGCGATGCCAAGCTGGTCGACACGATGATCGTCGACGGCCTGTGGGACGTCTATAACAAGTACCACATGGGTATCACGGCGGAAAACGTGGCCAAGGAATACGGCATCACGCGCGAGGCCCAGGACGAATTCGCGGTCGGTTCGCAGAACAAGGCCGAGGCCGCCCAGAAGGCTGGCAAGTTCGACGAGGAAATCGTCCCGGTGATGATTCCGCAGCGCAAGGGCGATCCGGTTGCATTCAAGACCGACGAGTTCGTGCGCCATGGCGCCACGCTGGATAGCCTGGCCGGCCTGAAGCCCGCGTTCGACAAGGCTGGCACGGTCACCGCCGCCAATGCGTCGGGCCTGAATGATGGCGCCGCGGCCGTGGTGGTGATGTCGGCCGCCAAGGCCAAGGAACTCGGCCTGACCCCGCTGGCCACGATCAAGGCGTACTCCAACGCCGGCGTGGATCCGGCAGTGATGGGCATGGGCCCGGTGCCGGCCAGCAAGCGCTGCCTGTCGCGCGCCGGCTGGGAGGTCAAGGACCTGGACCTGATGGAGATCAACGAGGCGTTTGCCGCCCAGGCCCTGGCCGTGCATCAACAGATGGGCTGGGACCAGTCGAAGATCAACGTGAACGGCGGTGCCATCGCGATTGGCCACCCGATCGGCGCATCGGGCTGCCGCATCCTGGTCACGCTGCTCCACGAAATGAAGCGCCGCGACGCGAAGAAGGGCCTGGCCTCGCTGTGTATCGGCGGTGGCATGGGCGTGGCGCTGGCCGTCGAGCGCTGAAATACACGCCCTTGGGGCGTTGCATGACTGTAGTGAGGGGTGAACCGGCGGCGCGTACCGAGGAAGCCAGCCGCCGGTGTCGACAACAAAGACCGAAGTATCGATAACAACGATCGAGCGAGCCAACTAGGAGTGGATATGACTCAGCGCATTGCATATGTGACCGGCGGCATGGGCGGCATCGGAACCGCGATTTGCCAGCGCCTGGCCAAGGACGGCTTCAAGGTCGTCGCGGGCTGTGGCCCGAACTCGCCGCGACGTGAGAAGTGGCTCGAACAGCAACGCGCACTCGGCTTCGAGTTCGTGGGCTCCGAAGGCAACGTGGCCGACTGGGATTCGACCAAGGCCGCGTTTGACAAGGTCAAGGCCGAAGTGGGCGAAATCGACGTGCTGATCAACAACGCGGGTATCACCCGCGATGTGGTGTTCCGCAAGATGACGCGCGCCGACTGGGATGCCGTGATCGATACCAACCTGACGTCGCTGTTCAACGTGACCAAGCAGGTTATCGATGGCATGGTGGACCGCGGCTTTGGCCGCATCGTCAACATTTCGTCGGTGAACGGCCAGAAGGGGCAATTCGGTCAGACCAACTATTCGACGGCCAAGGCCGGCCTGCATGGTTTCACCATGGCGCTGGCCCAGGAAGTGGCCACCAAGGGTGTGACCGTGAACACCGTGTCGCCGGGCTATATCGCCACTGACATGGTCAAGTCGATTCGCCAGGATGTGCTGGACAAGATCGTTGGCACGATTCCCGTCAAGCGCCTGGGCGAGCCGGCCGAAATTGCCTCGATCTGCTCCTGGCTGTCGTCGGACGAGTCGGGCTTCTCGACCGGTGCCGACTTCTCGCTGAACGGCGGTCTGCACATGGGCTGACGGCACGCTGCACCGCCCGATGCGCCATTGATGCGGCGCATCGAGCGCGGTGCACAAGTGCAGGCGACTCGACCGCCAATAGCATGGCCAAGCGGGCCACCCGCGCGCCTCCGGGCTCGCGTGTGGCCCGTCTTTTCGTATGGCTGACGGGTTTGCTGCGGGTTTTCCTTAAACCCCGCTGACTTTCCATAGTGCTTTCTTGAGCATAGAATCAGGGCAATGGCGCAACCGGCACCAAAGTAGCGCGCTCCGCAGGGTCTGGTCCGGTTGTATCTTGCGCGCCGGTAGCGCGTTTGCCCGACGGGTGCCGCAGTCATTGCGCACTGCACCGCATGCGGTGCAGCAGCGGCAGCGATGGCGCGCAGCAGCGGATGCCAACCACCGGCATCAGCGACGACAAAAGGATAGAGCACCGATGGCCACGACCAAGAAAGGCGCAGAGCGACTGATCAAGAAGTATCCCAATCGCCGGCTCTACGATACGCAGACCAGCACCTATATCACGCTCGCGGACGTCAAGCAGCTGGTCATGGATACCGAGGACTTCAAGGTCGTCGATGCCAAGTCTGGCGAGGAACTTACGCGCAGCATCCTGCTGCAGATCATTCTGGAAGAAGAAACCGGCGGTGTGCCGATGTTCTCGAGCGCCATGCTCTCGCAGATCATCCGTTTCTACGGACATGCCATGCAAGGCATGATGGGTACTTACCTGGAAAAGAACATCCAGGCCTTTATCGATATCCAGAGCAAGCTGGCCGAGAACTCCAAGGGCCTGTATTCAGGCGAGGCGTTCAGCCCGGACATGTGGTCGCAGTTCATGAACCTGCAGGGGCCGATGATGCAGGGCATGATGAGCAACTACATCGAACAGAGCAAGAACCTGTTCGTGCAGATGCAGGAGCAGATGCAGAACCAGGCCAAGAGCATGTTCGGTACGTTCCCGTTCAACCAGCAGGAAAAGAAGTAGGCGGGAATACCTTCCGTGTGGCAGCGCGCCCTGTGCAACGCAGGGCTGCGCAAGTTGCGAAGCTGCCACGGAATGTTGTGGATCTGTGGAGAATTGCCAGATTCCGGTAACGGCGGATGCATGGCAAAGACATCAGCGCGCCTTGTGTGATGCAATCGGTCGTGCCCTGAACATGGGGCGCTCCGAAAAGCAGCATTCCTTTCATCGCGCGATGGTCGATGGTGATTCGTTGGCAGAGACTGCCCAGTTTGCCATCCCGCCTGATCCCGGAGGTCTTCAATGTCCAGTCATGCCCATGCATGGCGCCTTTCGCCAGACAACAGCGACGCATCCACTTTCCCAAGGTTCGCGGAGTTCGCGCTTGCCGTCTATGCCCAGTTGACGCAGATCCAGCGTGATGTCGGCGCACTGAACGCGTCGCATCAGGCGCTAGCGGCGCGCATGGATGCCGGCGAGGTACGTAGCACAGAGCAGATGCGTGAGTCGGAGGCGCGCTTCCGTGAGCAGGCGCAACAGTCCGAGAAACGCTTCCGTGAACAGGCGCAGCAATCCGAAGCACGCTTTAACGAGCAACTGCAGGAAACCGATCGGCGCTTCAGCCATCAGTTGGAGGCAACGGAAGGGCGTCTTGGCGAGAAGATCCGGGAAGCAGAGGCACACAGCATCGTCCGGACCGAGGAATCCGAATCGCGAGTCATCCAGGCGCTGAACCAGTTCGAAGCACGTTTCACCGCCAGGATGGACGGCATGGATGCCAGGTTTGACAGACTCGATGCCAGGGTCGACCGGTTTGAAGCCAGGGTCGACAAGATGGAGGTCAATCTGAGCTCGCGCATCCAAGCCGTAGACGACAGTCTGAGCTCGCGCATCCAAGCCGTAGACGACAGTCTGAGCTCGCGCATCCAAGCCGTAGACGACAGTCTGAGCACGCGCATCCAAACCGTGGACGACAATCTGAGCTCGCGCATCCAAACCGTAGACGACAATCTGAGTTCGCGCATCCAAACCGTAGACGATAAGACTTCCGCGTTGAAGGACAAGGTCAACAAGGTTTTCTGGGTGGCGACGGGTGGAGGTCTCGTCCTGGGCCTTGTGTTTGGCTGGAAGCCCATCATCGAGCGGTTGAGTGTGCTGCTTGGCACCTGAAGGGGGCGGTAGTTCGCGCGCCGGCATGTTGGCTGCGCGAAGAGTGCCCGCTCGGGGTAAAATCACGGCCTTTCATGGTAACAACGGCGCCCGGCAGGCTCGCCGGTTGCCGTTAGTCCAGCGCGGCGCGCCACCGGGGACGGTAGGACGCGCCCATACCCCCACATTCGCGGTGCCCCATGTCTGAGAACAATCTGTCCACTCCCGCGCCGAAAGTCGGCTTTGTGTCACTTGGCTGCCCCAAGGCCCTGGTCGATTCCGAGCAGATCATCACCCAACTGCGCGCCGAGGGCTATGCCATCAGTGGCACCTACGACGGCGCCGATCTCGTGGTGGTCAATACCTGCGGGTTCATTGACGAGGCGGTGCAGGAAAGCCTGGACGCGATCGGCGAGGCGCTGACCGAGAATGGCAAGGTCATCGTTACCGGCTGCCTGGGCGCCAAGAAGGACGCCGCGGGGCACGATGTGGTGACCTCGGTGCATCCGAAGGTGCTCGCCGTGACGGGGCCCCATGCACTGGGCGAAGTCATGCAGGCCGTGCACACCCATCTGCCCAAGCCGCATGACCCGTTTACCGACCTGGTGCCGGCCGCTGGCATCAAGCTCACGCCCAAGCACTACGCCTACCTGAAGATATCGGAGGGCTGCAACCACCGTTGCTCGTTCTGCATCATTCCGTCGATGCGTGGCGACCTGGTGTCGCGCCCGGTTGCCGAGGTCATGCTCGAAGCCGAGAACCTGTTCAAGGCTGGCGTCAAGGAATTGCTCGTGATCTCGCAGGACACCAGCGCGTATGGCGTCGATGTGAAGTACCGCACGGGATTCTGGGCCGGCCGGCCCCTGAAGACGCGCATGACGGAACTGGTGGCCGCGCTCGGCGAGTTGGCCAGCCAGTACGGCGCATGGGTGCGCCTGCACTACGTGTATCCGTACCCCCATGTCGACGAGATCATTCCGTTGATGAACCAGGGCAATGTGCTGCCGTATCTCGACGTACCGCTCCAGCACGCTCACCCGGACGTACTCAAGCGCATGAAGCGACCGGCAAATGCGGAGAAGACGCTCGATCGCATTCGCGCGTGGCGGGCTATCTGCCCCGAACTGACCATCCGCAGTACATTCATTGCCGGCTTCCCCGGTGAAACCGAAGAAGAATTCCAGACCTTGCTCGACTTCATTGCGGAGGCCGAGCTCGATCGCGTGGGCTGTTTTGCATATTCGCCGGTAGAGGGCGCTACTGCCAATGACCTGCCCGGCGCGCTGCCCGACGAAGTGCGTGAGGAGCGCCGCGCGCGCTTCATGGAAGTGGCCGAGGAAGTGTCCGCACGCCGGTTGCAGCGCAAGGTTGGCCAGACGCTTCGTGTACTGGTGGACGAAGTCAACCAGGATGGCGGTATCGGACGATCGTCCGCGGACGCGCCCGAGATCGACGGCCTGGTCTACATCGACCCCGCCGCCAAGCCGTCGCAACGCTACAAGACCGGCGACTTTGTCAATGTGAAGATCACTGGCGCCGACGGGCACGACCTGTGGGGCGAGATCGCCTGACACCCCCGATTGTGCGGTCCGGCATACCTGTCCGCACAATTAGGTAAAAGTACGATCGTTCGTTTATCACGGGACGGGTCTATACTGTGCGGCGCAACATAAACGCATGGAGACAAGACATGACGCGTGAAGTGGTGGTTGTCAGCGGTGTGCGCACCGCTATTGGTACCTTTGGTGGCAGCCTGAAGGACCTGGCGCCAACGGAACTGGGCGCGCTGGTTGTGCGCGAAGCACTGGCACGGGCCAGCGTCTCGGGCGACGACGTGGGCCACGTGGTGTTCGGCAACGTCATCCAGACCGAGCCGAAGGACATGTACCTGGGCCGTGTAGCGGCGGTGAATGGCGGCGTTTCGATCAACGCCCCCGCACTGACGGTCAACCGGCTGTGCGGTTCGGGCCTGCAGGCCATCGTCAGTGCCGCGCAGACCATCCTGCTTGGCGACGCCAGTATCGCGATTGGCGGCGGTGCCGAAAGCATGAGCCGCGCGCCTTATCTGGCGCCGATGGCCCGCTGGGGTTCGCGCATGGGCGATGCCAAGCTGATCGACATGATGCTTGGCGCGCTGCATGACCCGTTCCATGGGATTCACATGGGTGTGACCGCCGAGAACGTCGCCAAGGAATACGACATCTCGCGCCAGCAGCAGGACGAGGCCGCGCTGGAATCGCATCGCCGTGCGTCGGCCGCCATCAAGGCTGGCTACTTCAAGGATCAGATCGTTCCCGTTACGCTGAAGAGCCGCAAGGGCGACGTTGTGTTCGATACCGACGAGCACGTGCGCCATGACGCGACGATCGACGACATGACCAAGCTGAAGCCCGTATTCGTCAAGGAAAACGGTACCGTGACGGCCGGCAACGCATCGGGGCTCAACGATGCGGCTGCGGCCGTGGTGCTGATGGAGCGCGCCGAAGCCGAGCGCCGCGGCCTGAAGCCGCTGGCTCGTCTGGTCTCCTATGGCCATGCCGGCGTGGATCCGAAGACGATGGGTATCGGCCCGGTTCCGGCCACGAAAATCGCGCTGGAACGTGCTGGCCTGTCGGTCAAGGATCTTGATGTGATCGAGGCCAACGAGGCATTTGCCGCGCAAGCCTGTGCGGTAAGCAAGGCGCTGGGACTGGATCCGGCCAAGGTCAACCCGAACGGTTCCGGCATCTCGCTCGGCCATCCGATCGGCGCGACGGGTGCCCTGATTACGGTGAAGGCCCTCCATGAGTTGCAGCGTGTGCAAGGCCGCCATGCATTGGTGACGATGTGCATCGGCGGTGGCCAGGGGATTGCCGCAATCTTCGAGCGCGTTTAAAGTCGCACCACGCGAAATTGCCGAGGAAGCCCGTCTTGTCCCGTCTTGCCCCGTCTCACAAGCTGCATCGTTGGTTGATTGTCGCCGCAACCCTGGCGCTGCCGGTTGTGGCTTCGGCGGCAGGCGATGCCTTGTCGACGGGAGACGGGCAGGGCGCCACTTTCGGCATCAATGACGCGATCCGCGCAGGGGAGGCTCGGCGCGGAACATCTCTTTCGACCGGGCCGGCGCGCGCCTTGTCGCCGCGTCCCGAGTATGCGCAGTATCCGGTTTATGTCGGGACGGTCGGTGACAAGCCCGTGCGCATGCGCGTGGCGCCGAAGACCGACACGCGCGACAGCCTGCAAGGCGAGTACTCGATTGGCGATGGCAAAGGCGTACGGCTGTTGTCGGGCGAATGGGACAACGGCAGCTTCCTGATGGAAGAGTCCGATGATGGCACGCGTGTTTCGGGTAACTGGGAAGGTCAGATCGACCAGCACGGAGCGGTGCGCGGAACCTGGACCGACGCCTACAATCCGGCCATCGTCTTGCCGTTCCTGATTCGCCCGTTTGGCGGTTATCTCGTCATCCCGCCGTTCGACATGCGGCCCAGCAGCGGGGTGACTTACGCGCCGCCACCACCCAAGTCGTCGATCTCGACTGGCAAGACCCCCGCGCGATAGTACGGTGGCAACGGGGTTGTGCCCAGGATTGGGGCGATCCCGGCATTTACTGGTAAGCTCGTTCGCCTGATCCGACTTTCCAGGGAATTTGCCGTGTCTGCATCCGACTCGTCCCGCAACTCCTCTCGCCATATCCAGACCGACGCGGTCCAGCCCGAACTCGATATCGCGCCGGGCTTCGAATCGTTCTCTACGCCAACCTACCGCGGCTCTACCATCGTCTTCCGCAATCTGGCCGAACTGCGCGCGTATGGTGATCGCAGCAAGACGTATTGGCGCTACGGGCTGCACGCCACGCCTACCAGCGAAGCGTTGTGCCAGCAGTTGGCGCAGATCGAGGGTGGGCGCCATACATTGCTGCTGCCGTCCGGCATGGGGGCCATCTCGCTCGTGTATTTCGCGTTGCTGCGTACCGGCGACGACGTGCTGGTGCCCGATAACGTCTACGGACCGAACCGCGACCACGGCGAGTGGCTAGCGCGCGAGTATGGCGTGACGGTGCGCTATTACCATCCATCGATCGGGGCCGGGATTGCGGCGCTGATCCAGCCCAATACACGGCTGATCTGGATGGAAGCACCTGGCTCGGTGACCATGGAAGTGCCTGATTCCGACGCCATCGTGGCCGCTGCGCGGGCGCGCGGCGTGCTGACCGCGATCGACAACACGTGGTCGGCCGGTGTCTATTTCAAGCCGTTCGAGAAGGGCATCGATATCTCGGTCCAGGCCTTGACCAAGTATCAGTCGGGCGGCAGCGATGTGCTCATGGGGGCAGTCATTACGCATGACGACAAGATCCATGATCGCCTCAAGCGCACCCGCATGATCATGGGTTGGGGTGTTTCGGCGGACGACTGCTTCCTGGTGCTGCGCGGCTTGTCCAGCATGCCTGTGCGGCTGGCCGCGCACGATCGTGCCGCCCGTGAGATTGCCGAGTGGCTCAGGCAGCGTCCCGAGGTATCGCGCATCCTGCATCCCGCATTGCCCGATTGTCCTGGCCATGCCGAGTGGACACGCGATTTCTCCGGAGCCAGCGGACTGTTTTCGATCATCCTGCGTAGCCGCTACACGCGCGAACAGGTCGACGCGTTCGTCGAGGCCCTGAAGCTGTTTGCAATTGGCTGGTCTTGGGGCGGCGCGCATAGCCTGGCCGTGCCGTATCACGTTGAGACGATGCGTCCGGCAGGCAGCTGGCCGCCCGCCGACTGGGAGGATGCCGGAGAACTGGTGCGCTTGTATATCGGCCTTGAAGATACGCGCGACCTGATCGGCGACCTGAAGCAGGCCATGGAGTCGCACCTGCGTTGAGTCTCGTCTGCGCGTTCAGCACCAGAAAAAACCCCGCCAGGCTGGCGGGGTTTTTTCTTGCCTGGACCGAGGCTAGCCCCGGACTGTTCAGGATGCGTCGGCCTTGCGCATGGTCGCTTGAGGAGCCGCTTGCGCATTACTGCTGCGCAGCGCCCATACGGACTCCGCCGGGCCGTTCTGTGCGCGGCGCTGCGTGGCGCGGGCCAATGCCACATAGCCAACCGCCATGGCGATGGCACCCATATCGAAGCTCGCGATAACCCAACGGCCATTGAGCGCGGCGGCAAGCAGATGATCGCCCGTCAGCAACGCATTCGATAGCGGCACCGTCAGCGTTGCCAATGCGGCCACGTAAAGCAGCTCGACCGCGGCGCGGATCGGTGGTCGCGCCAGCGCCCACGCCGCGGCCACCGCCAGCGCCGGCCAGAATACGTAGCTTACGGCGCGCTCGGGCCAGAGCAGGGCGGCCGGGAAACACAATGCAACGCCAATACAGGTACCAATGCAGATGCCGACCGTGGCTTGTGCCAGCAGCTTGTGCACACGTGGCTGCTCGGCCTGGCGCGCCTTGCGCCGGGTCTCGATCCACAGCAGATTGCCCGAATAGAACAGGAAAGCGCCGGCCAGGCCCGCCAGCAGGTACACCAGGCGTACCGCCAGATCGCCATACGTGCCGAAGTGCAGCGCATACATGGCGCTGTACACCATGTGGTTGGTGTCGCGCGCGCCAGCGGTCTGGTTGGCGATCAACTGGCCTGCATTGGCTTCGTTGGCGGCGGCGTGGATACCGACGCCACCGCCGTTGCCCAGTGCGCGGCTGCTGTCGCCACGCACCTCGGCCACGGCATTTGCGTCGCCGTAGCGCTGGAAGCGGATGGCATTCGGCGTAAAGCGTTCCCCGCCATGTTCGCGCGCAATGGCCAGCAGTTGGGCGGCGGGCATCGTTGGCGATGCGCGGCCGGCGGCCGTGACCTCGGGCGTGGCGCCCGTGACACGCGGCACAACCTCGAACAGCTTGCCGTCGAATGTCAGCACATTGAATACCATCACCATGATCAGCGACAGGCAGAACAGGGCCCCGGTGATCGCAAAGATCAGATGGAACGGCAGGCTGAACAGGCCAATCACATTGTGCGTATCCATCCAGAACCGCTTGAGGTTCCGGCCCGGTCGCACCGCGAACAGGTCCTTCTTCAGGCGCGGCAGATGGAGGATCACGCCCGAGACCAGTGCCAGGCCATACAACACGGAGATGATCCCCATGAAGTACATGCCGTTCAGGCCCAGGCCCAGCGAGTAGTGCAGCGAATTCAGGAAGGCCGACAGTTCACCGGAGACATGATCGAGCGAGGTATTGTTCTGCGCGGCCTTGTCGCCGTTCAGGCGCTCGCCGTTCATGGTATGCCATTCGCCAGCCTTGTCCTGCCAGTAGGCGTTGAAGTCCGGCTCCTCCTTGCTCGGCAGGCCAACGTAGACGCTATTGGCCGCATCGGGATGCACGGCAATCAGCTTCTGCACGAAGGCGTCGACGGCGGGGCCCTCCACCTGGACTTCAGCAGAGTGCTGGCCGGTCAGCCGGGCCGGATTCTGCCAGACGTGCAGTTCATGGTGGAATACGGTGATCGCGCCGGCGAAAAACGCGATAAACAAGGCCCAGCCGGCCATCAGGCCGACCCAGGTATGAAGCGTGTTGAATACGCGCAGGGTATTGGGTTTCATGCGAGGCGCCTCAGGAGTCAGGAGCCCGACACGGCGGACAGTGTCGACGCCGGGGGCATGGCATGCATCAGGCGGATCGCCCACAGGATGCCGTAGCAGATCAGGTTGCCGCCAATCAGCCAGAGCCACGCGGCACGGCTGGTATTGAACAGCAGGCTCAGGCTGATGATGGTGACCCAGAGTACGAAGCTCAGTGTGATGGCAATGATCACGCCACCTTCCCAGCCACCAGGCAACCAGAAAATGCCGAGCGTGCACAGTGCGATTGCCAGCGGCAGGCCCAGCAGGGTACCGGCCAGCCATTTGGTGCCGATCATGATGCGCTCCCTTCGCCCGGTACGTCGTCGTAGCGTTTGTGGTGGATCCAGGTGCCGATGAACGGCCAGGCCGACAGGCAGCAGGCCAGCGTGACCAGCGTGGCGGCAATGGCAACCGGCCAGCCTTCGGGCACGCTCATGACCCACATACCCGCTGCTGCGAACATGACCCCGAGCCAGAACAGAAGCCGGGGTGGCATGGGCGCCCGGCCGTTATTGTCGGCGTCCACCCACAGCACCTGGTTGGGCGCGGCGAGATACAGGCACGCGGCTGCGGCCAGGGAAAACAGTATGGCTAACGCTTGCATGTCGCGTTGAATCGCGTGAGCAAATCAGAAGTGTCGGAAAGTTGGAATAATAATGATTCGCATTAGATTTCACAAGGAAATCAAGGTCTTATGACGTAATTCGGGACAAAGGCGACCGAATTGTGGATGACGGGAATGTAACGTGACGGGCGCAAGAAAGTGTGCGCCGGAGGTGGCGCCCGGCGTGAGGCCGGGCGCGGCGGGGCGGGATTAGCGCGAGATCAGTGCGGGAACAGGTTCAGCAAGCCGTCCAGCCCGACATGGTTGAAGGCGACGCTGGCTTGCGCGCGGACCACGGGCTTGGCGCGGAATGCCACCGACAGGCCTGCCACGGCCATCATCTTGAGGTCGTTGGAGCCATCGCCCATGACAATCGCCTGCGACGGATCCGCGCCGATCTGCTCGCAGACCTCGCGCACGGTGCGCGCTTTCACGTCGGCATTGACGATTTCGCCCACCACATTGCCGGTGAGCTTGCCGTCGACGATTTCCAGGGTATTGGCGCGCGTGAAGTCCAGTTTCAGGCGCGGCTTGAGCTGATCCGTGAAGTGCACGAAACCGCCCGACACCAGCAGCGTGCGCAGGCCGAGAGCCTGGATCGTCTGCAGCATGCGCTCCGCGCCCGGAGACAGGCGCAGGCGTTCTTCGTAGACGCGGTCGAGCACGCTGGCATCCAGGCCCTTCAGCAACGCCACGCGGCGGCGCAGGCTTTCGTTGAAATCGGTGATTTCGCCGCGCATGGCGGCTTCCGTAATGGCGGAGACCTCGGCCTTGAGTCCGCAGAAATCGGCAATCTCGTCGATGCACTCGATCGTGATCAGCGTCGAGTCCATGTCCATGGCCACCAGCCTGAAATCCGACAGCTTCTTGCCTGCCGGCAGCACGGCCCAGTCGATGCCACGCGGACCGCACGCGGCATCGAGCGCGTCGCGCAGTGCCGGCGTCAGCGGACTGCAGTCATCGGCCGTGGCTACGCCTTCGCTGCGCAGCGAAAAAGCGGAAGCATTGGCCACCGTGCGAACGGCGTCGAGGTCGGCAGCGGACAGCGGGGACAGACTCTGGAGAATCAGGGGCATGACAGACGGAAATCGGAAAATCGGGCAGGCAGCATTGTACTGCTTGTGTTTTTGCTCCCCTCTCCCGCGTGCGGGAGAGGGGCTGGGGGAGAGGGCTGGCGGCTCAAGCCGAGACAGGTCGCAATTTGAATCTCATGCCCTCTCCCCCGACCCCTCTCCCATTGCATGGGCGAGGGGAGAACTACCTTAAGGCTGGTGGCCGGTCAGGCCACACGCAAACTATCCACCACCTTGTGCAGGAACGTCTCGCAGGCGGCAAGCTGCTCCAGCGTAACGAACTCATCGGGCTTGTGCGCTTGCTGGATATCGCCGGGGCCGCACACCACGGCCGGAATGCCGGCTCGCTGGAACAGGCCGGCTTCGGTGCCGTAGGCTACCTTGTTGATGTCCCGGTCGGCGGTCAGCGCCCGCACCAGTTGAGTGATGGCATCGGATTCCGCCGCATCGAGCGAAGGCGCCGCGGCAATCTTGCTGATGACCATGCCCGCATCCACGTGCTCGGCGTGCATCTTCGGCAGCAGTGTCTGGGTCACGTATTGCTGGATGCGCGCCAGGATCGCCTCGGGATCCACGCCCGGGAGATTACGGAACTCGAATACGAACTCGCACTCGGCCGGAATCGTGTTCAATGCGATACCGCCGTGGATGGTGCCGGTCGATGCGGTCGTGAATGGCACGTCGAACGCCTGGTCGTACGGGCCACTGGCCTTGAACTCGTCGGCGATATCGCGGATGTAGCAGATCAGGCGTGCCGCATACTCGATCGCGTTGACCCCCTTGGGCGTCAGAGACGAGTGTGCGGCCTGGCCTTTCACACAGCAACGATAGGCGTTGATGCCCTTGTGGGCCACGATCGCGCGCATGCTGGTGGGTTCGCCCACGATGCAGCCGGCCGGCTTCACACCGCGGTCGCGCAATTCCGCCAGCAGGTAGGGGGCGCCCATGCAGCCGATTTCCTCGTCGAACGACAGGGCGTAGTGCACCGGCTCTCGCAGCTTCGCTTCCAGGATGGTCGGCAGCAACGCCAGGCTGGTGCCGATGAAGCCTTTCATGTCGCATGTGCCACGGCCATAGAGCTTGCCGTCGCGCACCACCGGCTTGAACGGATCGGTGCTCCAGTTCTGGCCGTCCACGGGTACCACATCGGTATGGCCCGATAGCACGATGCCGCCATCGGTGGCGCCATTCGCGGCGGGCACGGTGACGAACAGGTTGGCCTTGTCGCCCTGCGGGTTGTAGCTCAGGTGAGGGCGCAGGCCCTTGGCCAGGAAATGGTCGCGCACCGATTCGATCAAGCCCAGGTTCGAATGGCGCGACGTGGTATCGAACGACACCAGGCGCTGGGTCCAGTCGAGCGCACTACCACGCCTGGGAGCTTCGGATGCGGCGGTGCGGGTATCGGTGGTGGCTTGCATGGGGTCGTTGAATCGGTTGATTTATCAAGGGGTTGATCGTACACGCGTCCGCTGGCTCAGGCCACTTCAGGCCAGTTGGCGCAACGTGTGCTTGATGGTCTGCGCACGTGCGGCGATGTCGGGCATCTTGGCCTCGATGCGTAGCTTGTCCTGTCCGGCCAGCTTGATGTGCTTGTTCTTCTGCACGAGATCGATGATGCGGATTGCATCGATCGGCGGGTTTGGCACGAACTGCATGCTGACCGTGCCTTCGCCCGCGTCGATCTTGCGCACACCCAGTGGCGCGGCAGTAATGCGCAAGCGGTGCGTTTCGATCAGTGCCTGCGCCTGCGCGGGTAAGCGGCCAAAGCGGTCGATCAGCTCTTCCTGGATATCGTCGACACGCTCGCCCGTCTCGCAGTTGGCCAGCCGCTTGTACAGCGACAGGCGTTCGTGCACATCGGCGCAGTAGTCGTGCGGCAGCAGCGCCGGCGTACCGAGGTTGATCTCGGTAGTGGCTGCCAGCGGCGCCATCAGGTCCGGCTCCTTGCCGGCCTTGAGCGACTTGACCGCGGCGTTGAGCATGTCCGTGTAGAGCTGGAAGCCGATCTCGTGGATTTCACCCGACTGCTTGTCGCCAAGCACTTCGCCTGCGCCCCGGATCTCCAGGTCGTGCATGGCCAGGTAGAAGCCGGCGCCCAGTTCCTCCATCTGCTGGATCGCTTCCAGCCGCCGCTGCGCCTGCCGGGTGAGTCCGTCGACGTCGTGCACCAGCAGGTACGCATAAGCCTGGTGATGGCTGCGTCCAACGCGGCCGCGCAACTGGTGCAGCTGCGCCAGGCCGAACTTGTCGGCGCGGTGAATCAGGATCGTGTTGGCCGTGGGCACGTCGATGCCGGTTTCGATGATCGTCGTGCACAGCAGGATATTGTCGCGTCGCGCCACGAAATCGCGCATCACGCGTTCCAGTTCGCGTTCGTGCATCTGGCCATGCGCTACCGCGATGCGCGCCTCGGGCACCAGCTCGGCCAGCCTGGCGCGCTTGTTCTCGATCGTTTCGACCTCGTTATGCAGGAAGTAGACCTGGCCGCCGCGCTTGAGCTCGCGCAGGATCGCTTCGCGGATCACGCCGTCTTCCTCGCGCCGTACGAAAGTCTTGATCGCCAGCCGCTTCTGCGGCGCCGTGGCGATCACCGAGAAATCGCGCAGGCCTTCGAGCGCCATGCCCAGCGTACGCGGGATGGGCGTGGCGGTCAGCGTCAGTACGTCCACCTCGGCGCGCAGCGTCTTCAGCGCCTCCTTCTGGCGCACGCCAAAGCGGTGTTCCTCGTCGATGATCACCAGGCCCAGGCGCTGGAACTTCACCTCGTCGGACAACAGCTTGTGCGTGCCGATCACGATGTCGACGGTGCCGTCATTGATCTGTTTGATCGCCGCGTCGATTTCCTTTTTGGTCTTGAAACGCGACAGCTCGACGATGCGCACCGGCCATTCGGCAAAGCGGTCGGACAGGGTCTGGAAATGCTGCTCGGCCAACAGCGTGGTTGGCGCAAGCATGGCCACCTGCTTACCCCCCAGCACGGCAACGAACGCAGCGCGCAGCGCCACCTCGGTCTTGCCGAAGCCCACATCGCCGCAGACCAGACGGTCCATCGGCTTGCCCGACGTCATGTCGGCGATGACCGCTGCAATCGCGGCCGCCTGGTCCGGGGTTTCCTCGAAGCCGAAGCTCTCGGCAAACGCTTCGTAGTCCTTGGGCTGCAACGGGAAGGCAAAACCTTCGCGCAACGCGCGGCGCGCGTAGAGGTTCAGCAGCTCGGCCGCGGTATCGCGGATCTGCTGCGCGGCGCGGCGCTTGGCCTTGTCCCACTGGCCGGTGCCCAGCGAGTGCAACGGTGCGGTCTCGGGGTCGGCGCCCGAGTAGCGCGAGATCACATGCAACTGGTGCACCGGCACATAGAGCTTGCTGCCCTTGTCATAGTCCAGGTGCAGGAACTCCTCGTCGCCCTGGCCCATATCGAGCGTGACCAGTCCCTGGTAGCGGCCGATGCCGTGTTCACTGTGCACCACGGGGTCCCCGAGCTTGAGCTCGGCAAGGTCGCGCACCATCGAATCGACGGTACTGGCCTGTTCCTGCTTGCGACGCCCCGCGCGGCGTGTGGTGCCCGCATAGAGTTCGTTTTCGGTGACGAATGCGAACTGCGCGGCGGGCAGTGCGAAGCCGCTTTGCAGCGGCGCCACCGCGATCGAGAAATGCGAGTCGCCGGCCAGGAACGCCTGGAAGTCCTCGACGACCATCGGGCGCAGGCCGCTTTCCGCAAACATCTGCATCAAGGTTTCGCGGCGGCCGGCCGAGTCGGCACACATCAGCACGCGCGTGGCCTTGTTCAGGAGCAACGACTCCAGATTGACGAGCGGATCCTCGGCGCGCCGATTGACCGAGACATCGGGCAGGTGTGCCGCGAACGATGGCCCATCGGCCGGCGCGGCGTCGCGTTGCAGCACCAGTCGCGCCAATGGCTTGGCACCGACAAAGAACTGTTCCTCGGACAGGAACAGGTCCGATGGCGGTAGCAGCGGCCGTTCCCGGTCGTGACGCATGAACGTGTAGCGCTGCGTCGTGTCGGCCCAGAATCGGCGGATCGCCTCGTCGATATTGCCGGCGAATGCGAGTTGCGTGCCATCGGGCAGGTAGTCGAACAGCGTTGCGCTTTGTTCGAAGAACAGCGGCAGGTAGTACTCGATGCCGGCCGACGGCACGCCGTTGCCAATGTCCTTGTAGATCGGCGACTTGGTCGGGTCGCCCTCGAACATTTCTCGCCAGCGGCCCCGGAACGCGGTGCGCGCGGCTTCGTCGAGCGGAAACTCGCGGCCCGGCAGCAGGCGCACTTCCTTCACCGGATACAGGCTGCGCTGCGTATCGGGGTCGAACGCGCGTATGGTCTCGATCTCGTCGCCGAACAGGTCGATCCGGTATGGCAGCGCCGAGCCCATCGGGAACAGGTCGATCAGTCCGCCGCGCACACTGTATTCGCCGGGGCGCATCACGGCACTGACATGCTCATAGCCGGCCAGCGTGAACTGGGCCTTGAGCGCGGCTTCGTCAAGCTTTTCGCCCTGCTTGAAGAAAAACGTATAGGCAGCCAGGAACGACGGCGGCGCCAGACGATAGAGCGCGGTCGACGCCGGCACCAGCATCACGTCGCATTGGCCGCCCTGGATGTCATGCAACGTGGCCAGCCGTTCCGATACCAGATCCTGGTGTGGCGAGAAGCTGTCGTACGGCAGCGTTTCCCAGTCGGGCAGCAGACGCACGCGCAGTTCGGGAGCAAACCAGGGAATTTCCTCGGCCAGCCGTTGCGCATCCATGGCGTTGGCACAAACCACGGCCACCATGGGCACGCTGGCCCGATGCTGGCGCGCGTACGCGGCCACCACCAGTGCATCGGCGGACCCGGTCAGGCCGGAAACGGCATGGCGCATGCCGGGTTTGACCAGGGGTAGTACGGCAAACGGAAAAGCGGATTGGGTGTCAGGCATTGGCAGCAAATGGCGCATCAATGACAACACCCCGCCGGCAACGTAGAACGGTGCGGGCAGGGATGCCGGTCATGCCTGCCTTTCCACATTGGATCATGGCGGCGGGCGAGGGCCGTATTATAGAATGCGTGCCGGCTCGCCTGCTGGCCCGCCTTTCGCTACTTCATTTCGCAAGCCTGTGTCCGATCGTCGATTCGCCCTGATTCCCTGTGCCGGTACCGGCAGCCGTGCCGGTGGCACCGTGCAGAAGCAATACCAGACCGTGGCTGGCCGGCCAATGCTCTGGCATGCACTGGCCGCATTCTCGGCATGCGAGGCCATCCATGCCACGGCAGTGGTGCTGGCCCCGGACGACATGCCGCTGGAGTCGCGCTTTGGCGCACAGGCGTTTGCGGGACTACGCTTCGATACCGCGTTCGTGGGCGGCGACTCGCGCCACGCTTCGGTGCTGGCTGGCCTGCATCATCTGGCCACGCTCGGGGCGGTGGATACGGACTGGGTGCTCGTGCACGATGCGGCGCGGCCCGGCCTGACGCCGGCCATGATCGATACGCTGGTGCGGGCCGTGGAATCGGACGATGCGGCCAGCGAGCCGATTGGCGGCATCCTGGCGGTTCCGGTGCCAGACACGCTCAAGCGGGCCGATGCCGGTGCCCGGATCGGTGCCACGGTGCCACGCGAGGGCCTGTGGCAGGCGCAGACGCCGCAGATGTTCCGCATCGGTGTATTGCGCCATGCGCTTGAAGACGCCATGGCGGCCGGTGCGGTGGTGACCGACGAGGCCAGCGCGATCGAGCGGCTGGGCCTGCATCCGCGGCTGGTCAACGGTTCGCTACGTAATTTCAAGGTGACGTACCCCGAGGACTTTGCCTTGGCCGATGTCCTGCTGCGCACCGGACCGACGCCATCGGCCTCGTGAACCATTTATCTCAAGGAGTCGTTTTGAATCCGTTCGATTTCCGCATAGGGCAGGGCTACGACGTGCATGCGCTCGTTCCCGGACGCAAGCTCATTCTTGGTGGCGTGGACATTCCACATGATCGCGGCCTGCTGGGCCATTCGGATGCCGATGCCCTGCTGCACGCGGTCACAGACGCGTTGTTCGGGGCCGCGGCGCTGGGCGATATCGGGCGTCATTTTCCCGATACCGATCCGAAGTTCTCGGGCGCGGACAGCCGTGTATTGCTGCGCGAGGCCGCACGTCGCGTGCGCGACGCAGGTTTCGAGATCGGCAACGTCGATGCAACCGTGATCGCGCAAAAGCCCAAGCTGGCGCCGCATATCGCCGGCATGGTGGCCAATCTGGCCGAAGACCTCGGGCTGCCTGTCACGCGTTGCAACGTGAAAGCCAAGACCAACGAGAAGCTCGGCTTCGAAGGCAAGGAAGAGGGCATCGTCGCGCAGGCGGCGGTACTGATCTACCGCCGTAGCGCCGACGTACAGGACTGAAGCTTCAGCCTGAACTCCAGCCCTGAATCATGCCGGTGGACGCGGCGATGCCAGCGCGTCTTCCGACGTGATGTTATAGACGTAGTCGGTCAGGCGTGCCATGGCGCCATGGCGCGAGCCGGCTTCGGTGCGCTTGTGAAAGCCCATCTGCTCGCAAAGCCTGACGGCGGAATCCATCTCTGGCATTGCGCGACAGACCAGCGCCGAAGACCCGATATCGCGTGCGCGCTGAATGCAGATCTGCATCAGGCGCTTGCCCAGGCCCAGTCCGCGTGCTTGCGGGCTGACCGATAGCAGTCGCGCTTCGGGTAGTGCCAGCGTGATGGTGCTGTCATCGAGTGCGGGCAACGTGGCGCCCGGATGGCAGAACAGTACGGCACCGCTGACGCCGTGGTCGGTTTCCGCGACCCACCATTCCATGTCGGGATTGTCCTTGGCGGCCAGCACGGACTGCATGCCGCGCTGGAACGATGCGCGGCAATCCTCCATGATCTCGAGCTCATATTGCCCGTAGGCCTGCTGCGTGACGGCGGCGATATCGCCCCAGTCGTGCACCGCGGCCAGCCGGAAGCGGAAGCGCGGCGAATTATGCGAAGGCAAGGTGCTCATGGCAACAGCTGAAATTCGTGACCTTGCGTCGATTGTAGGCCGTCCGATCCACAAATGCACCGGGTCATTTGGCTGTAACGGGTGTCGGACAATACCGATTGACTTACCCAGATAACGGACCCGTAAACGAAACGTCGGCAGTCACCTTGCAGTGTCTGCCGACGTAGCAGTACTAGCGATGCGCGCTTATTCGGCGGAGATCACGTTGGCAGCCGCGCCAATCACGGCTGCAATCCGGCCTACATCACGCAGTTGCTGGGCGCTCATGCCCTGTTCGTTCTTCAGCAAGTGGTAGTGCGACTTCACACAGAAGTGGCATTTGCCGATGATCGAGGCCGCCAGTGCGTACATCTCGAAGCGGCGCTTGTCCACACCACCATGGGTGGCGTAGGCGTTCATGCGCAGGCCGGCCGGCTGGCTGGCCAGATCGGGGTCCTCGGCCATCTCGACGTACGGATACCAGAGATTGTTCATGCCCATCAACGCCGCAGCAGTTTGCGCGGCATTGACTTCCTCTGGCGACAGCACGTTCGCATTGCGAATGACATCGACGATCACCTTGCTCTTGGCGGCGAATGCGGCAGCCAGTGCCACGCCAACCGCATCATTGCCTTCCAGCGACGAGCGGGCGATGGTGCCATCGACATTCAAACGGATGTCCTTGGCGTAGTCAGGGACCAAACTTTTAATCGTGCTGAGGAATTCCATTCATTTCTCCTATCGTCGAGGGCTCAAAAAACCCGCACGTAGCGGGTTTCGACATGAAAGGGCGCAGGGCCCTTCCATGTGAGGTACCGGGTCGCCCAAGGGGCGCCTGGCAGGCGGGGCCAATTACAGCGTGGCGCCACCAACCGCGCGATTGCACGGGCACAGTTCGTCCGTTTGCAGGCCGTCCAGGATACGCAGGACTTCATCCGGGTTACGGCCGACGTTCAGGTTGTTCACCGACACGTGCTGGATCACGTTGTCCGGATCCACGATGAACGTGGCGCGCAGGGCCACGCCTGCAGCCTGGTCACGCACGCCCAGCTGGTCCACCAGCGAGCCGGTCACGTCGGCGAATTGCCACTGGTTCAGCTTGTTCAGGTCCTTGTGTTCACGGCGCCATGCCAGCTTCACGAATTCGTTGTCGGTCGAGCCGCCCAGCACGATTGCATCGCGGTCGGCGAAGTCGTCGTTCAGCTTGGCGAATGCAACGATTTCGGTCGGGCACACGAACGTGAAGTCCTTCGGGTAGAAGTAGATGACCTTCCACTTGCCTTCGAACGACTTTTCGGTAATGTCTTCGAAAGCCGACTGGCCATTTTCTTCGTGGTTGTTGAAACCCGGCTTGACGCCAACAATTTGGAAGGCTTCCAGCTTTTGACCAACGGTCTTCATTGACTTCTCCTGATACGGTTGAACAGAGTAAGGCGCGCGAATTGCCAACCAGTTCCCGAGCACTACTCGGTACATGAAGGCAATCGCCACAAGCTCAAATTATGCGCCTGCAGACACTATCGGTGCCAATTGATAATCTCAAACGGCCCGATAGGCAATGCCCACTGGCGCAATGCAGCAAATGCGGTAGCGCGCAGTATGCCACGTGCCTTGCGACGTTGCTGTTCGAGCAGGCGCTTCAGGGTCAATTTCTGTGCGCGCCGCACCATGCATGACACGTCAAGGTGTCATGCCGATGACGGCGGCGCGCGTGGATCAGGCAATCAGGCGATCAGGCGATCAGGCAGCGCGCAGGGTGCTCTGTTCGCGGCGCGTACGGAAGATGATCAGCGTTGCGATCAGGCCGCACACGGCGGCGAACATCAGCCACAGGCCCGGTGCAGCCTTGTTGCCGGTGCTGTGGATCAGGTAGGTCGAGATCGCCGGCGTGAAACCGCCGAACAATGCCGTGGCCAGGCTGTAGGCCAGCGAGAAGCCGGCTGTGCGTACCGCGGGCGGCATCACTTCGGTCAGCGTCACCACCATGGCGCCGTTGTAGCTGCCATACAGGAACGAGAGCCACAGTTCCACCATCAAGAGCCGTTCGAACGACGGTGCGGCAACCAGCCAGGAGACGGCAGGGTAGGCGGTGACCAGCGTGGCAATGGTGAAGAACACCAGCAGCGGCTTGCGGCCGATGCGGTCCGACACGGCGCCCATCAGCGGCAGCCAGATGAAATTCGACAGGCCCACGCACATCGTGACAATCAGGTTGTCCACGTCGTCGAGCTTGAGCACGGTCTTGCCGAACGTCGGCGTATAGGCGGTGATCATGTAGAACGACACCGTGGTCATCACCACCATCATGCAGCCGGCAATGATGATGCGCCAGTTGTCGAGCATCGAACGGTAGATCTCGTTGATGGACGGGCGATGCTTGCGCGTACGGAACTCTTCGGTTTCCTCGAGCGAGCGGCGAATGATGAACAGGAACGGCACGATCAGGCAGCCCACCAGGAACGGCACGCGCCAGCCCCAGCTGTCCATCTGTTCCGGCGCCAGCGTGGCGTGCAGGATCACGCCGAGCAGGCCCGCGAAGATCACGGCCACCTGCTGGCTGGCCGATTGCCACGCCACATAGAAGCCCTTCTGGCCCGGCTTGGCGATCTCCGAGAGATACACGGACACGCCGCCGAGTTCCACGCCGGCCGAGAAGCCCTGCAGCAGGCGTCCGAACAGCACCAGCAGCGGAGCGGCCACGCCAATCGTGGCATAGCCCGGCACCAGCGCAATCAGCAGCGTGCCCAGTGCCATCAGCACCAGCGTCACGATCAGGCCCTTGCGTCGGCCGTGATGGTCGATATACGCGCCGAGCACGATCGCGCCCAGCGGGCGCATCAGGAAGCCCGCGCCGAACGTGGCGAGCGACAGCATCAGCGATGCAAATTCATTGCCGGATGGAAAGAACGTGTGCGCGATGGCGGCGGCGTAGAAGCCGTACACCATGAAGTCGTACATTTCCAGGAAGTTGCCGCTGACGACGCGGAACACGGTGCGGAACCCGTGCTGAGAAGTGGGAGTGCTGGACATGGCTGTCTCTCGGTCACCGCCCGTGGGGTCGGGCGGCATGTTGTCGATCGTTGTCGAGCCATGGCGGATTGGGTATTGCGGCAGGCGGCGCCATGACTGCGGATGCCGTTGTATGCATCGGCCTGTCGATGGCCTGAAGTGTGCGTGGTGGCGCTGTCATTCCCCTGTCAACGACCTTTCAAACTCCTATCAAATCCTGAAGAAAACCTGTCAGTGCGGCGCATGCGGTACATGCGCGGCACCGGGGCCGTGGCAGAGGCGGAAAGGGGAGAAAGAAGGAAGCCGTCCGGAGGAGCGGCAGGCGATGAGCGATGTGCTACGGGGAAGCTACGCGCGCCTGAACATCGCACTGACCACGAGGCCGGTTTTCGGGGCGGGACGATTGGCCAGCAACAGCCGCCCGCCATTGCGCTGGAGGATGCGGTTGACGATCGACATGCCAAGGCCTGCGCCCTTGGCTTCGCTGCGGGCGCTGTCCAGGCGGTAGAACGGCCGTGTCAGCAACGACAGTTGCTCGTTCGGCACGCCGGGGCCGTTGTCGGCCACGATCAGCACGGCATCCTTGTCTTCCACGCGCGTGGAGATCTCCACGTCGGCCATGCCGGTTTCCTCGTCCTTGGCATAGCGGCGCGCATTCTCGACGAGGTTGTCCAGAATGCGCTGGATTTCCATGCGGTTGGCCACCGCCATCACTGGTCCGTTCGAGCGCACGTGCACGCGGACATCATCATGCGCGGCGTAGACGCCTACCGACTCCTGCACCAGCGCGGAGAGGTCGACCGGTTCCACCACTTCCTGGCCAGGCCTGGCGTAGTTCAGGAACTGGCCGATGATGGCGTCCATCTGCTCGATGTCGGCAATCATCGCGTCGCGCGTGATGCTGTCCACGGGCGACATTTCGGTTTCCAGGCGCAGGCGCGTCAGCGGCGTGCGCAGGTCGTGCGAGATGCCGGCCAGCATGACCACGCGATCGTCGTCGAGTTGGCGCAGGTCGCGCACCATCTGGTTGAAGCTGCGGTTGGCCTGGGCGACTTCGCTGGCGCCTTGCTCGCGCAGTGGCGGCGGATCGCCGCCCGTGCCAATCAGCTTGGCCGCATTGGTCAGCCGTTTGAGAGGGTAATTGACGCGTGCCGTGATGAACGCCGCCCCGATGATGGACAGCAACAGCGCGGCAATACTCCACCAGAGCCACTGGATACCCGGCACGCGTTCGAAGCGTTCCGGGCTGATGGCGACCCAGTAGTCGTCGCCCTCGATCTCGAAACTGACCCAGACGCCCGGGATGTCGTTGACGGTAGTGGCAAGGACCGTGTCTTCGCCCAGGCGGCTGCGGATTTCCTGCTGGACCAGTTGGGTCAGGAACGGATTGGCAGTGGGAGCCGCGAAATCGTCGTCCTTCTCGCGCGGATAGACCTTGATGCCTTCGTTCTGGACCAGGTCGAGCAGCAGGAACCGGCGCCGGGCCGGGTCCGAATAGAGCAGGGCCGCACGCGTGAGCTTGACCACGCTGACCACCTGCATGGCGATCTGCTGGGCGCGCGGCGCGCGTTCGAAGAGCCGGTAGCTCTGGAACCAGATACCCAGCGAGATCGCCAGCAAAAGGGCGATAAGCATGAAGGTTCGCCAGAACAGCGAACCAAAGAACCGCGTTGCGGTACGGCCGAGAGCGGTCGCCACGATGCTGCTGTGCGGGCGGACCGGATTACTTCACGCCATCGGGAATGAAGACATATCCCAGGCCCCAGACCGTCTGGATGAAGCGCGGGTTGCTGGGATCGGGCTCGATCAGCTTGCGCAGGCGTGAGATCTGCACGTCCAGGCTGCGGTCGAATACCTCGTATTCGCGGCCGCGCGCCATTTCCATGAGTTTTTCGCGCGACAGCGGCTGACGGGGATGGCGGGCAAAGACCTTCAGTACCGAGAATTCGCCGGTGGTGAGCGTGATTTCCTCGTCGTTCTTGGTCAGCGTGCGGGTGGCCAGGTTCAGCACGAAATCGCCGAACGCAAAGGTTTCCGGCGTTTCGGACGGGGCGCCCGGCACTTCGGCGGGACCCTTGCGGCGCAGCACCGCGTGAATCCGCGCAATCAGCTCGCGCGGATTGAACGGCTTGGGCAAATAGTCGTCGGCACCCATTTCGAGACCGACGATGCGGTCCACGTCCTCGCCCTTGGCGGTGAGCATGATGATCGGCGTCTGGTCATTGGCGCCACGCAGGCGGCGGCAGATCGACAGCCCGTCTTCGCCGGGCATCATCAGGTCCAGCACCAGCAGATCGAAGCGCTCGCGCAGCCAGAGCTTGTTCATGGCCGTGGCATTTTCTGCCACGAGCACCGTGAAGCCCTGCTCGCCAAGGTAGCGGCGCAGCAGGTCGCGCAGGCGCGGGTCGTCATCCACGACGAGAATCTTGTGGCTGGTATTTTCCATGGCGGTATCTTAGCGATTATCGCTTTCGCTCAAAATGGCTTAACAAAACGTTACATACTTTACCCTGTGGTATGGCGGCGTGCACCTTTTGTGCATTTACACTCCGCAAACCGTTTCCCCACGCCGTAATCCGGCAGCGCGATGAAACGGTCACCACGGGCATCCCCTGACCCTGCCGACGCCTTGCCAGGCCCGGCTTGAAACGGGCATGGCTGTCGGTGGGCTACCGTCAAAACCACCATTATCCAATGAAAGTGAAGCAACCCCGGCACGGGCAAACCCTGCGTCGCGCAAAGAGCGCACCAGTGGTCTGGCTGGCCGGCATGTCCCTGCTGCTTGCCGCGGCGCCCGATCTGGCGCAAGCCCAGTCGGCGGGCATGGCGCATCTGCTTCACCCGCGCTCGCAATCGGCGCCCGGCAACCAGGGTGCCAACCCGCCAGGTAACCCTCCGCCCCAGGGCGCCAACCGCCAGCCGCCGCGTCGCGCCGACCGTGCCGAGACCGAGCGTGACATGGCCGAACGCGCTGGCCGCCAGGCCCCGCGTGGCGGCAACTCGCGGCTTTCGCCAGACGAACGCAAGGCCCTGCGCAAGAATCTCTACGACATCGGCAAGGAAATGTACCGGGGCAGCTAGTTTCGGTTCATTGCCATTTCGGGCTCCGCCCCGGATTTCTACCGTGGATGCAGTATCTGACCGGATTTCCGGCTCAGGCGCGCCAGCCAGGGCACCTCCTCCCGCGGGTGGTTCGTGCTTCCGGCAACCCCACCACGGAGATCGGCATCATGACGCCTTCCTTGCCGGGCAGGATGTCCTCAAGTGTATTGCTTGCCGTGCTTTCCCAGTTGCCAGCGCTGGCGTATGCCATGGGCTGGTACCGGACACCTGGCATCGTCTACGGCGTGGCTCCGGCCATGTCGTCGGACGACACGTCCGCCTGGGTCCAGGCAAAGGACACCGCCTGCTTCTATAGCGACTGGGACTATGGCGGCACGCGGCGCTGCTACGTCCCGGGCGAACGGATCGATGTCCTGCCTGCGGATGTGGACCGGACTTTCTCGTCGGTCCGGCTCTCGGGCAGCGTTGCCGTGCTGGTCTACAAGGAACCGCGCGGTGGCGGAAGGTCCGTAGTGCTTGATCAGACAGGGGACCATCAATACCTCGAAGGCAAAGGCGTCGATGATGCCATCCGTTCGTTGCAGGTCGTTCGGACCGCATCTGCTTGCACCAGGGATTGCCGGATACCGTCCAGCGATGCGCTCGATCTTGATGCCTTGCTCGGCCGGGCCGATGGCGCCGGCAATGCTCGTGCGCAGACAGTCCTGTGGTTCCGCATGGGAAAGGAGACGGCCTGGCGCCTGCGGCATGGAGCAGCGAACCAGGTCGAAGTCGGCGGCAATCGCCTGCGCGTGCAAGGTGGCGCGCCGGGTCAGCGTCTTGCGGACCAGCCAATCGATGCACGTACCGAATCAGTCGCGGTGACGCTGGAGATGAACCGCGTAGGCAAGGACCAGGGCACGCTTGGCATACACGTGGCACAACTGGACCGGGAGCGCAGGATCGTTTCCGCCACGCCAATTTTTACCACCGCGTGGCCGGCTGACAATGCGGGCGTCATCAGCATGGTGAACCTCGCACCGGCGGGGCACGAGCCTGTGCACCTGTCGAGCCTGTCTGTCTGGCGTATCGATGCCCACCGGCGCCCGGCCCGCGGCGTGCACTGCAACGCCGTATGGCCGCTCGCCCTGTGGAACATGCTGGCCGGTACCTGCGGCGGACCGCGCCTTGAGAGCCACAACCAGCGCTATCTCCAGCTTGTCGCCGGTGAGCCGCCGCCGGCTCGGCCGGTCGTTGCGCCGCCGATGGTTGCGCCACCAGTAGTACGGCGCAAACCGGACGCGGTACTGGCCGAAGTCCTGCAGACGCATGGCAAGAACCCATTGGCGGCGTATGCGGCATCGCGGGTGTGCGAGGTCCCGCTACGGTCATTGCTGGCGCTGCGCATGCGTCGCGGTAACGATCGCCGGGCCGAGTGCAGCTTCAACATGATGGCGATCCTCACGCTGTACTTCCGCATCTTCCAGCAGACGAACAGCGTTGACCATTTCGTCAGCGTTATCCAGCGCATCATGGAGACCGGAACCACGGGTTATGCCGGCGCGAATGCCAGTGGTGCCCCCGAGGCTGAACTGGTGGATGCCGTACGCCAGCATGCAGAGTGGCTACGCGACCAGCCCGGTCCCTCATCCGCGGACCCGCTTGCCTTTTTTGGCCGTGCCTATCGCCATGCCGCTTCGCTTGCAGCGGTATCCGCCAACAAGACGCCCGATCCCGAACTGGCTGCCCAACGCGCCGCAACCGATGCGCGCACTTGCCCGGCGTCCGCGCTGACGAACTGGGTCCAGAAACGGCGCAACGGCAATATCAATGAGTACCTGTTCGATCTGACGGACTACACGGAAGACCGGGTACAACCGCAGGTCTGGCGCCAGGCCACGTCGTCATGGGAATGGGATGCCAATGACGTTTTCACGTTCCTGATCGTCACGGACCAGAACCAGGAAGCAGAGTTTGCCAGCCTGATCCAGCCGCTCACGGCCTGGCACAAGGGCTATCTCGAGATTGTTGCATCGCTGTCCACGGCGCGTACAACGGCGCAGGCCCAGCATGTCGAGTGGCTGGCCAGCCAGAGCGACCTGATGGCCCACTACCTTCGTTCGATGCAGTCGTCGCGGCGTGTGTATGTGGCGGCGCGCTTGCGGGGTGAAACGGTCGCCATCGCGGAGGCATGGATCAGCCGCGATGATCCGGCGGAGGCGACGCTGGAAGGGATCGTGGTGCCGCCGGGCGTGTTCCGCGAAACGCCCGCCGACGGCGCAGTGCGTCGTGCCGCAACCGCAGCGGTTACCAGGCTGTTTGGCTGGCTGCACGAGCGCGGCGTGCGTACGGTCGTGGCCGAGGCCGCGTCCGATGCGGCGGACCAGGCGTGCACCAGGGTCGCATTTACGTTCTCCCAAATGCGCGACTACTTCCGTGACGACACGAGCTACCACAGCGATGAGGACTGGGAGCGAGATTCGGATCTGTGAGCAGATCGGGCGCGGTGCGCGGAGATTGGCATCATGACACCTTCATTGCCGGGTTGGGTTTCTGCCGGACTACTTGCGGCGTCCGTGCCATGGCTGCTGCCGGCATCGGCGCACGCCATGGGTTGGTTCCGGAGTTCAGGCACTGTCCATGGCATTGCGGCGGGACTGCCTGCGCAAGACACGCAGCCGTCGGACACCGCCTGTTTCTACAAGGACTGGGGCTATCGCGGCGAACGGCGCTGCTACAGCCCCGGGGAACAGGTTGACGTACTGCCTGCCGGGGTAGACCAGGCTTTCTCGTCGGTCCGGCTGTCCGGCCGCATAGCGGTACTTGCCTACACGGCGCCGCATGGTGAAGGCGGCCCGGTCCGGCTTGATCAGTCGGGGGACCATGGCTACCTGGGCGGCAAGGGCCTTCATGATGCGATCCGCTCATTGCAGGTGGTCCGGACCTGGCCAGGCTGCACGAAGGACTGTGCTATTGCTGCGGGCGACGCGTTTGATCTCGATGCATTACTCGCTGGCACCGGCACTGGCGACGTCCGCGCACAAGTCGTGATGCTGTTCCGGCTGCAGAACTCCATCCACTTGCGTGTGCGGCATGGCGACGCAAACCTGATAGAAATCAGTGGTCAGCGGCTGCGTGTGCTGGGCGGAACGCCAAGCCGGCCCATTGCCGACCTGCCCATCGATGCACAAGCCGAATCGATCTTCATCACGCTGGAGATGAACCGGGAGGGCAAGGGCGAAGGCACGCTCGGCATGCACACTACCCAGCTGGATCGAGAGCGCAGGGTCATAGCCGCCACGCCGATGGCGACTACGTCGTGGCCGGTGGCAAACGCGGGCGTGATCAGCATGGCGAACCTGGCAGTGGCGGGGGGCGAGCCGGTACGGCTGTCCAGCCTGTCAGTCTGGCGTATCCATGCGCAGCGGCGCTCGACACGGGGTGTGTACTGCAACGCCGTTTGGCCGCTCGCCCTGTTGAACCTGCTGACCGGCACCTGCGCCGGGCAGGACTTTGGGGATCGCTACCAGCAGTATCTGGACCACGTGGCTGGGGACCTGCCACTGGCGCGGCCGACCGTTGCACCGCTATCGGCGCCACGCGAACCCGGTGCGGTACTGGCAGGCGTGTTGCATACGCATGGCAAGAATCCGCTGGCAGTGTTTGCCGCATCGCGCGTGTGCGAAGTGCCACTGCGCAGATTGCTGGCGCCGCGCATGCGGCGCGGTGACGACGGCGCTGCAGCCTGCAGCGCCAATGTGGTGGCGATCCTTACGCTGTATCTGGCCATCTTCCAGCTGGCGACCAGCGCTGATCATTTCGTCGACATCGTTCATCGAATCCTGACCACTGGGTCGACCGGGTACGCCGACGCCAATCCTGTCATGGAGCAGGATCTGGTCAATGCCGTGCGCCTGCAGGTGGAACAATTGCGTGAGCAGCCGGGGCCATCGTCGATGACTGTCGACGATTTCTTCAGGCGTGCCTACGCCGCGGCGGCGTCATTTGCCGGCGTGTCCGTCGCGAATACGCTGGACCCCGAGCTTGCTGCCCAGCGGGTCCCGGACGCACCCGCAGACGCACCGATGCCAGGGCAGTGGGTCCAGACGGTGCGCGAGGGAGATATCAATGAGTACTGGTTTGATGTGTCCGGCTTTGTGCCGCAGCCGGTGAGGCCGCGCGTCTGGGATCCGGCAACCATGTCGTGCCGGGAAACAGTGACGGAGGAATTTACCTTCACTATCGTCACGGATGCCAACCGGCGGCGTGAATCTGCGCTGTTGCAGGCCAAGCTCAAGGAGTGGCACACGCGTTACAGGCGCATTCGTTCTTATCACTCGCTCAGACTCCCCATCACATTGCGGGGCCATCTTGCCGATTGGCAGGCTCAAGAAACCCACCAGATGCTCGACTACCTTCGATACATCCTGCCGTGGCGCAGCGTACATGTGGTGGCGCGCTTTCGCGGCAGGCCAATGGCCATCGTAGAAGCTTCAATCGTCGAGCGCTATCCAGACCTGGCTGAACTCAGGTTCGTAACAGTTGCCCCGAGCGCATTCCTTCAGCCCATTGAAGGCGGCTCGGCCGGACATGGTGTCACCGCGGCGATCACGCAGTTGTTTGCGGTATTGCGCGCGCAGGGCGTGGATACGGTGGTGGCCTATTCCACGTCTTCCACGACAAATGCCGTGTACGATTCGATGTCTTTCAAGTTTGCGGACATGCGCGACGCACAGTAGTCCGGCGTTGCCGCAAAAGGTGTAGCGTCAGTTGCGAGGCTTGAAATGCCGCAGGAAATCGACGAATACCTCGGCGGCCTGCTGGGTATCGCTGGCGGTGATGGTCTCCAGCGGATTGTGGCTGATGCCGCCATTGCCGCAACGCACGAACAGCATGGCGACGTCGGTGATCCGGTGCATCATCATGGCATCGTGACCTGCGCCCGATGGCAGCTTGAATTCCTCTAGCCCGCGCTTGCGCAGCACCGCAGCGAACTGGTCCATCAGCCAGTTGGCGCACGGGGCATTGTTGACCGGCGTAACGCGTTCCACCTTGACCTGCAGGGCGCGCCGGGCCGCAATGCGTTCGATGCCGGCCACGATGTCGGCAATGGCGTCTTCGCGAATGCCGTCCTCGCCCGCGCGGATATCCATCGAGAATACGCAAGCGGCCGGGATCACGTTGCTCGACCCATTCGGGACCTGCAACTGGCCAACCGTGCCGACTAGCGTTGGCACCTGCGCGCAGCGGTCTTCCACCAGCAGGATCATCTCGGCGGCACCGGTGGCGGCGTCGCGGCGCATATCCATTGGCGTGGTGCCGGCATGGCTGGCCAGTCCTTCCACGCGAACCTGAAACCGGCTGCTGCCGGCGATCTGCGTGACGATGCCGAGCGACAGCCCGCGGTTGAGCAGCACCGGACCCTGCTCGATATGGACTTCGACAAAGCCCGCCAGCGTGGCCGGATCGACGGCCGCCGCTCGCAATGCATCGAGATCGCCCGCGCCGGGGAAGCCGGATTCGGCCAACGCCGCGCGCATGGTCACGCCATCCGCATCGATGCGGTCCAGCAAGGCCGGGTCAAAGCGGCCCGCCAGCACGCTGCTGGCCAGGAAGCTGGTCTTGAAACGCAACCCTTCCTCCTCCGCAAAACCCACCACATCGAAGTGATAGGGCAGGCGGATGCCCGCGTCGCGCAGCGCACCCACCACGGCAATCGGCAGCAGTATGCCGAGCCGGCCGTCGTATCGGCCGCCATTACGCACGGTGTCGAAATGCGAGCCCGTCATCAGCACCCTGGGATCGGCCACGGCCGGATCGGCGGCATAGCGCCCGATCACGTTGCCGATGGCATCGATGCGCACCGTCATGCCGGCATCTTCCATCCAGCGCGCCAGTTGCGCCTGAGCCTGGCGGTGCGCCGGGGTCAGGAAGGCACAGGTCAGGCCGTCCTCCATATCCGAATAACGGGCCAGGGAATCGGCACGGTCCAGGATTTGTTGGCCGAGCGAGGAAGTGGCAGTGGTCATGACGCTAGCGAATCATTAAACAGGCAGGGGGAGGCTCAGCCGTTCCTGAGCCAGGTTTTCCAGGCCAGCCAGAGCTTGCGCATTGGCGTCAGCGCGATGCGCTGGGTCAGCACCTGGAACTGGCTCGCCTCGATCTCGTCGAGCAGGGCTTGCTGGATGGCGGCCAGCGCCAGCGCCGAACGTTGTGCGCGGCGGTCGGCACGCGGCAGCAACGCCAGCGCTTCCTTGTACAGGGTACGGGCATGCGTGGCCTGGTCCTGCATCAGCGCGGCAAAACGTTCCGAATGCTGCGACTGCATGATATCCGCCGCCGGCACCTCGAAACGCTGCAAGGTATCCACCGGAAGGTAGATGCGTCCCTGGCGGGCATCACTGCCCACCTCGCGCACGATGCGTACGCGCAGGAGCGACAGGCCAAGCTTCTCGGCCGATTCCAGCGTGCGCGGATCGCTGAAGCCCAGCAGGCGCGCCGCCAGTTTGCCAAGCGTGCCACCGGTCAGCCGGCAATAGCGGGCCAGGGCGGCGTCGTCAACGTAGCGCGACTGTGCGAGATCCATCTCGGTGCCATCGAGCACCTGGGTCATTTCCGCACGCGGAAGGTCGGCCAGGAACGGTTGGAGCGCCTGGCTGACCGGGTGGTCCGGATTACCGGCAAACAATCGGCCCAGCTCGGCGCGCCACCAGTCAAGGCGCTGCAGCGCCACGCCGGCGTCATGGTTATCGTGAACGATGGCATCGAGTTCGAGGCGCCATGCGTGGAGGGCGTTAAGCGCACGGCGGCGCTCCGGGGCAAGCAGCAGCGCGCTGTAGTAGAAGCTGGAGCCGCTGCGGGCAGCCTTGTCCTGGCAATACTGATCGGGCGTCACGCCAATCTCTTTTATGTTGCGGCGGCGGGGGGGCGGCGCCAAAGCCGCGAATTGTAACATCGGGCGAATGACGCAAGCCCGGCGGCTGCCCAGTCGCGCCGCACGCCTGCATGCCACGCCGCATCCGTGACGTTTTGTCGCGAAATACGTCTGTTCGTCATTCTGGCGTTTGACGCACTCGCGGCCGGTCGTTATATTACTGACCGGCCAGTTATTTATTTCCTGCCGGCTGTTGCAGAGACGGCACAGGCACCCGAAAAGGTGCCCCAAGACCCCTAAGATTCTTAAGATTTCCTTACGGCTGCCAGAGTTGCCAGAGTTCGCCGGCCAGCCGCGCTGTACCCCGCAAATCAACACCGTCTTTCAGCTTCACCCTTTCACCGACTCAAGACGCTTGTCCATGCCAGTGCCATATGCCGGGCCGGAAGTTGCGGCCGCTGAAGTTGATGTTCTCTCCAGGACGCGCCGGGGTGCGCACGCGCGGCGCCGTCGCTCGCCTGCGCCCAGCCTTGGCCTGGCGGTGCTGGCCATTGCGGGTTGCCTGGCATTGGCCGGTTGCGGCAAGAAGGCCGAAACCGTGGAAGACGTGCGGCCGGTGCGCGTGCTGCAATTGAGTCCGGCAGCTGGCAAGACCGAGTTCGAATTTTCCGGCGAGGTGCGCCCGCGCATCGAATCGCGGCTCGGTTTCCGCGTCGGCGGCAAGATTTCAGCGCGTCTGGTCGACGTTGGCGCAAGCGTGCGCAAGGGGCAGCCGCTGGCACGGCTGGACCCCACCGACCTGGCGCTGGCCGAAACCGGCGCGCGCGCGCAGTTCGAAGCGGCCAAGACCGACCGGGATCTCGCGGCATCTGACCTGAAGCGCTACAAGGAACTGGCCGCGCGCAATTTCATCAGCGCGGCCGAACTCCACCGGCGCCAGGCCACCTATGACTCGGCGGCGTCGCGTCTGGAACAGGCCCAGGCGAACCTGCGCAACCAGTCCAACCAGACCGGCTACGCGGTGTTGACCGCCGATGCCGATGGTGTGGTCACGGCCATCGACACCGAGGTCGGTCAGGTGGTTACGCCCGGCCAACCGGTAATCCGCGTGGCGCAGACTGCCGAAAAGGAGGTGGCTATCGGGCTGCCCGAGGATCAGGTCGACATGCTGCGTGGCACCTCGGACGTCTCGATCCACACATGGTCCGAGCCGGACCGCGCATTGCCAGGCCGCGTGCGTGAAATCTCCGCCGCGGCCGATCCGGTGACGCGTACCTATCCCACGCGCGTGAGCATTCCGAACCCTCCGGCGGACCTGCGCATTGGCATGACCGCCGTGGTGTCCTTCACACGTACCGGCGAGACCGCGACCATCCGCATTCCGCTGACGGCCTTGCTGCAGGATCGTGGGGCCAACCAGGTGTGGATCTACCAGCCCGGGCAGGGTGGCAGTGGCACGGTCAAGCCCGTGCCCGTGACGCTGGGCGAGGCGCAGGGCAACCTGATCGAAGTCCGTCAGGGCCTGACGCCAGGCCAGACCATCGTCACAGCCGGGGTGCACCTGCTCAAGGCCGGCCAGAAGGTCAAGCCGATGCAGAACGTGGCGCCGGCACAGCCGGCCTCCGATCCGGGCGCACAACTGAGTGCGCTGGACCGCCGGCTCGGTTGAGGGCGGCGCATGGAACATTCCCGCTTCAACCTGTCGCGCTGGGCGCTCGAGCACCAGCCGCTGACGCGTTATCTGCTGGTCGTGCTGTTGCTGGGCGGCCTGTTTGCGTTCTTCCAGCTTGGCCAGGACGAGGATCCGCCGTTCACGTTCCGCGTGATGGTGGTGCAGGCATTCTGGCCCGGGGCCACGGCGGAGCAGATCGCGGTCCAGGTCACCGACAAGATCGAGCGCCAGTTGCAGGAAGTGCCCTATGCGGACAAGATCCGCAGCTTCTCCAAGCCCGGTGAAACCACGGTGATCTTCCAGCTGGCAGACAACGCGCCGGCCAAGGACACCGCGCAGATCTGGTACACGGTGCGCAAGAAGATTGGCGATATCCAGCAGACCTTGCCGCAAGGTGTGCGCGGGCCGTTCTTCAATGACGAGTTCGGCGATGTCTACGGGTCGATCTACGCGCTCTCGGCCGACGGCTTCAATTACAAGGAACTGCGCGAATATGCCGACCTGGTGCGGCAGGAACTGCTGCGCATTCCCGCCGTGGCCAAGGTCACGCTGCTGGGCCTGCAGGACGAAAAGATCTTCATCGAGTTCAACCAGGCGCGCTTTGCCCAGCTGGGCCTGGACATCAACGCGATAGCGAACCAGATTTCCGAGCAGAACAACCCGACCGGCAGCGGCGTACTGGTGACACCCACCGACAATCTCCAGGTGCGTGTCACGGGCCAGCTCGGCGACGTGGAAGACCTCAGGAACCTGGTGCTGCGCGGCCCCAACGGCATTGCCAACATCCGGCTCGGCGATATTGCGCATGTCTATCGCGCCTATGTCGATCCGCCGGTCAGCCGCATGCGTTTCAACGGCAAGGATGTGATCGGGCTCGGCATCTCGATGGAGAAGGGCGGTGACATCATTGCGCTGGGCAAGGAGTTGCAGCGTGTCACCGACGACCTGCGCGGCCAGTTGCCGGTGGGCATCGAGATGGATCAGGTGCAGGACCAGCCCCAGGCCGTCAAGCGCAGCGTGGGTGAATTCGTACATGTGCTGATCGAGGCCGTGGTGATCGTGCTCGGTGTCAGCTTCGTGGCGCTGGGCCTGCATACGCGGCCGCTGCGGCTCGATGTACGCCCCGGACTGGTGGTGGCGCTGACCATCCCGCTGGTGCTGGCGGTGACGTTCCTGTTCATGAACATCTTCGGCATCGGGCTGCACAAGATATCGCTGGGTGCGCTGATCATTGCGCTCGGCCTGCTGGTCGACGACGCCATCATCGCGGTGGAGATGATGGTGCGCAAGCTCGAAGAAGGCTTCTCGAAGATGGAAGCCGCCACGTTTGCCTATAGCTCCACGGCCATGCCGATGCTGACCGGCACGCTGATCACGGCCGCGGGCTTCCTGCCGGTGGGGCTGGCCCGTTCGACGGTAGGCGAGTACACCTTCGCGATCTTTGCCGTGACGGCCATGGCGCTGGTGCTGTCGTGGCTTGCGGCGGTTTACTTCACGCCATATCTCGGTTACCTGATCCTGAAGACGCGTGCCAATGACGGAGGACATCATGAGGTGTTCGATACGCCGTTCTATGCGCGCTTCCGCAAGCTGGTGAGCTGGTGCGTCACCTGGCGCAAGACCGTGATCGTCATCACGCTGGTGTCATTCGCACTGGGTCTGCTCGCATTCAAGTATGTGGAGAAGCAATTCTTCCCGGATTCCAGCCGCCCCGAGCTGATGGTGGAACTCTGGATGCCGGAAGGCACGAGCTTCGCGCAGACCGAGGCGGTCACCAAGCGCTTCGAGGCAGCCATGCGGCAGGACAAGGCGGTGCAGAGCGTCACGTCGTTCGTGGGCGTCGGTGCGCCGCGCTTCTATCTGCCGCTGGACCAGATCTTCCCGCAATCGAACGTGGCACAAGCCATTGTGATGCCGGTGACCGCGGAGGCACGCGACGCATTGCGCAAGCGCATCGAACGCGTGCTGATCACCGAATTCCCGCAGTTGCGCGGTCGCGTGAAGCTGCTGCCGAACGGGCCGCCGGTACAGTATCCGGTGCAGTTCCGCGTGATTGGTCCCGACGCCGCGGGCGTGCGCAAGGTGGCCGACCAGGTGCGCGCCATCATGACCGACAATCCGAATACGGTTGGCGTCAATGACAACTGGAACGAGAACGTCAAGATGCTGCGCCTGGAACTCGACCAGGACAAGGCGCGGGCGCTCGGCGTGACCACCAATGCGATTGCGCGCGCCACGCAGGCCGTGCTGACCGGTGTGGCGGTCGGGCAGTATCGCGATGCCGACAAGCTCATCGACATCATCATGCGTACGCCACGTAATGAGCGCGACACGATGTCCGACCTGAACAACGTGCTGGTGCCGACCAGCTCCGGTCGCGCGGTGCCGCTGACGCAGATCGCGCGCGTGACCCTGAAATCGGAACCCGGCGTGATCTGGCGCGAGAACCGCGACTTCGGCATCACCGTGCAGTCCGACGTGATCGACGGCATCCAGGGGCCGACCGTCACGGCGCAGATCAATCCGAAGCTGGACCCGATCCGCGCCGCGCTGCCCGCCGGCTATCGCATCACGATTGCTGGCGCGCAGGAGGAGTCCGGCAAGGCCGGCGCATCGATCGCGGCGCAACTGCCGCTGTGCATCTTCCTGATCTTCACCTTGCTGATGCTGCAGTTGCACAGCTTCTCGCGTGCGGTGATGGTATTCCTGACCGGCCCGCTGGGCCTGATCGGCGCCGCCGCCACCCTGCTGATGCTGCATGCGCCGATGGGCTTTGTCGCGCAGCTTGGCATCACTGCGCTACTGGGTATGATCATCCGTAATTCGGTGATCCTGGTCGACCAGATCGAGCAGGACATCAAGTCGGGGCTGCCACCGTGGGACGCCATCGTCGAATCGGCGGTACGCCGCTTCCGCCCCATCATCCTGACGGCGGCGGCCGCGGTGCTGGCCATGATCCCGTTGTCGCGCTCCACATTCTGGGGGCCGATGGCGGTGGCCATCATGGGCGGCCTGGTGGTAGCCACCGTGCTCACACTGCTGTTCCTGCCGGCGCTGTACGCCACGTGGTTCCGGGTGAAGCGCCCGGAGGAACATGGCGGGGTGATGGCGGGGTGAGTTACTTCAGCGCCGCTTTTTCCACTCGTAATCCGCGGGCGGGTCGGCCGCCCCGGGTTTTCCCACCGAGTTGGGGTTCTCCGAACACAGTGTCACGAAGCTGACTGGCTCGCCGGCAAACTGCCGCCGGCGCAGCGCTTCGGTGAATTGCAAGGCGTCCTTGAGCGCGTCGCCGGGAAACGATTGCGCATGGGGCGCCATGCCATCGGCGGTCGCTTCGGTCCAGTAGATCATGTACATGAGCGGGACGGACTTACTCGGCCAGTTCGAACACCACGTCCTGAGCGCCTTCCCACAGTACCTTGGTGCCCAGCGCGCGCAGGTTTTCCTTGCCTTCGACAATGGTCAGGAAGTGGTTGCCGGCCAGTTGGCCCATCTTGCTGGCGAAGCAGCAACTGCCGTAGGCCAGGATGATCTCGGTTTCGCTATAGCCGCCCGGGTAGAACAGGATGTCGCCGACAGACGGGTGGCTGGTGTGATTCTCGAAGCCGACGCCCAGCTTGAACTCGCCCAGCGGAATCCAGCAGCCTTCCCCGCTCCAGCGTACATGGATCAGCTTTTGCCGATAGGGCAGCAGCTTCATGAACGCCGCGACGGTGTCCGGTGCGTCCGGGTGGGTCTCGGCGATAAACGTCTGGCCAGCGGCCGTAATGCGAAGTCGGGTCATATGTGTTGATCCGCGATGGGTTTGCTCCCCTCTCCCGCGCGCGAGAGAGGGGCCGGAGGAGAGGGCAAGCGTAACGTATGCCGGCGCATCAGGCCAGTGCCGCTACCAGCGTCTCCGCCACCGCAATCAGGCTCCGGTCGCTGCCCTTCGGCCCCAGCAGCGAGATGCCCAGCGGTGCGCCATTGCGCCCCGACAGTGGCAGGCTCAGTTGCGGAAAGCCGGACAACGGGGTCAGGCACAGCGTGTGGGCGGCGGCGGTGCGGTAGTCCTCCAGCGATTCCATCGGCGTGCTGCGTAGTGGGGCGATGTCGGGCATCGACGGCAGTATCAGGATGCTGTCGTGGCCCAGCAGGCGGCCCAGATGTGCCGTGAACTCGGCCCGCACCGCGCTCGACTGGTCGAACTGCGCTTGCGTCACGCCCTTGCTGAACGCGAAGCGGCCGGCTACGTCGGGGCCAAGCTGCAAGCCGTAGTTCTCGATCATTGCGCCGTCGGCTTGCCACGCTTCCCAGCCCTGCACATAGCGGAAGGCCCAGTACAGGTCGGACAGCGGCCGGTCGGCCACGTCCACCGGTGTGGCGTTGCCCAGAACCGCTTCAATGCGTGCCACGGTCGGTGCCAGCGCGGCACGGGCTTCCGGCGTAGGCAGTTCGAACAGGTCGGACGCCAGCAGCAGTTTCGGCCTGGCCGGCAGCGGATCGCCATCGATGCCGAACAGCACATCGGCAACGCGGGAAAATGTGCCGATATCGCGCGCGAAGAAGCCGCAGGTATCGAGCGATTCGCAGAGCGGCATGCAGTTTGCCAACGAGATCCGGCCATGCGAGGGGCGGATGCCAAACAGGCCGCAGTGGCTGGCCGGCGCGCGTACCGAGCCGCCGGTGTCGGTGCCCAGCGCAAAATCGGCCAGCCGGTTCGATACCGCCGATGCCGAGCCCGATGACGACCCACCGGTGATACGGTCAGGCGCGGCGCCATTGTAAGGACCACCGTAGTGGTAGTTCTGCCCGTTCATCGAGAATGCGAGTTCGTCGGTGTGCACCTTGCCCGCGAATGTGGCGCCGGCATCGAGCAGTTTCTGGACCGTGGGTGCCGTGGTTGTCTTGATGCCTGAACGTGCCAGCACATGCGGATTGCCACCACCGGTCGGATACCCGGCCACATCGAACAGGTCCTTCACCGCGAAGGTTAGCCCTTGCAGCGGGCCACTGGCGGCATTGGGCACGACGGCATCGGGGTAGGGCAGGAATGCGCGGGCGGGATGGGTGGCAAGGCTCATGGTATCGGGCTTCCGTATGGTTCCGGTGTTCGTTTCTATTTTCGTTTCGATGTTCGTTGCTGTATGCGATGCCGAACGATCAGGCGGCGCATTCGCTGGAGGCGGACTGGCTGACGCGCACACAGCTGACGCGGTGGCCGTTGCCCAGCGATACCGCACGCGGTACCTCGGCCAGGCATTCGGCACCGGCATGCGGGCAGCGCGGGGCAAACGTGCAGCCCGGCGGCAACGCGGCCAGGTCCGGTGGCGCGCCGCCAATCGTCTGCAGGCGCTGGCCGCGGTCCATGCCGTGCTGGCGGCTCTGCAGCAAGGCGATGGTGTAGGGGTGGCGCGCTTCACGCATCAGTGTGCGGATCGGACCTTCCTCGACGATGCGGCCGCCATACATCACCGCCACGCGGTCGGCGATTTCCACCGCTGCGCCAATGTCGTGGGTGACGAAGATGATCGATAGCCCCAGTTCGCGCTGCAGTTCGCGCAGCAGGATCAGCACCTGGATCTGTACGGTCGCGTCGAGCGCCGTGGTGGGCTCGTCGGCCAGCAGGATCTTCGGTTGGGCGGACAGGGCCAGGGCAATCATCGCGCGCTGGCGCATGCCGCCGGACATTTCGTGCGGATAGGCGGCCAGCCGACGCTCCGGGCTTGGGATCCGTACGGATTCAAGCGCCTTGAGCGCCAGCGCGCGGGCTTCCGTCTTCGAGACCTTGCGATGGGTGCGGATGCATTCGACGATCTGCTGGCCGACCGTGTAGACCGGATCGAGTGCCAGCAGCGGTTCCTGGAACACCATGGCCACGGTGCCGCCGCGCAGGCGGGCCAGCGCACGCTTGTCGAGCTTGAGCACGTCCTGGCCGTCGACACCGATAGCGCCGCGCATCTGCGTACGGCGCGGTGGATGCAGGCGCATCAACGCGCGCAGCGTCACGCTCTTGCCTGAGCCTGATTCGCCGATCAGCGCGACGGCCTCGCCGGGGGCAACTTCGAGCGACACACCGTTGACGGCCTGGATCGTCTTGCCGCCGCCCGAGAACGTGACATGCAGGTCGCGCACCGAGACGGCTGGTGTCATGGATTTGGAGTCAGGGGACATCGTTATCTCCGGCAAAGTCACGGCGTGGCGGCGTGCAGGCCGGGCGTCATGCGGCGCAGCGGCAACGAATGGCCGCCGTCGGGCATGGCCATCAGGCATGACACCGGATGACCGGCCAACGTATCGGTCAACGCCGGCGCGCGGCGTTCGCAGACCGGCTCGGCGCGCGCGCAGCGCGGATGGAAGCTGCAGCCCGACGGTGGGTTGATCGGATTGGGCGGATCGCCGGCCAGCGGCGCGGCAAGCGTTCGATGGTCGGGGTCCATCGACGGCATCGACGCCAGCAGCGCGCGCGTGTAGGGGTGGGCGGGGTTGGCATAGACGGCTTCGGTGTTGCCGATCTCGACCACCTTGCCCAGGTACATCACCATCACGCGATCGCACAGGTAGCGGATCACATTGAGATCGTGGCTGATAAACACGTAGGTCAGGTCGAACTCGGCCTTGAGATCGAGCAGCAGGTTCAGTACCTGTGCCTCCACCGATTTGTCGAGCGCGGATACCGCCTCGTCAAGGATCACCAGGCGTGGCCGCAACGACAGCGCACGCGCGATATTCACACGCTGGCGCTGCCCACCGGACAGTTCGTGCGGATAACGGCCCGCAAAACGCCCGGGCTCCAGGCCCACGCGTTCGAGCAGGTAGCGTGCGCGTGCCGTGGCCTCTTTGGCGGGCACGCCGTGAACGCGTGGCGTGAAGGCAATCGATTCCTCGATGGTCAGGCGCGGATTCAGCGACGAATAGCTGTCCTGGAACACCATCTGCACCTGGCTGCGGAACGCCTTCATCGGCAACTGCGCGGAGCCCACGCCCTGCGCATCGAAGATCAGTTCGCCGCTGTCGTGCGGCGTGAGTTGCATCAGCAGCCGCGCGGTGGTGGATTTGCCGCAGCCTGACTCGCCGACCACGCCAAGCGTTTCGCCTTTCAGCACGTCGAAGCTGACGCCGTCGACTGCGCGCACCACGCCACCAGGCCGAAACGGCACCGGCGACTTCAACGGAAAGTGCTTGACCAGGTCGCGTGCGATGACCAGTGGTTGGGCCGGGCCGCCTACGTCGGCGAGGGCGGAGGGGGAAGGGGGCGCAAGCGTCTCGGCCATGCTCACTCCTTGATTTCCATGGCCGAGCGGATACCGTCGGCCAGCAGGTTGAACGAGATCGAGGTCAGGAAGATCATCGCGCCGGGCAGTGCGGCCACCCACGGCTGGGTGTAGATCGCGGTGCGCAGTGTGTTCAGCATCAGGCCCCATTCGGGCTCGGGAGGCTTGACGCCAAGACCCAGGAACGAGAGGCCCGAGGCCAGGATCATCGAGACCGAGATCAGGCTCGTGGCATAGACAAAGATCGGACCCAGCACGTTGTTGAGCACGTGGGCGCGCACGATGGTCAGCGACGATGCGCCCGAGGCGCGCGCCGCATCGACGAACTCGCGGTTGCGTACCTGCGTGGTCACGCTTTCGGCCACGCGCACGATCTGTGGCACGAACACGATGGTCAGCGACAGCAATGCATTGCCCACGCCAGCGCCGAGCGTGCCGGACAGCGCAATGGCCAGCAGCACCGACGGGAATGCGTAGAGGATGTCGGTGAACCGCATGATGATGGTATTGGTCCAGCCACCGGCATAGCCGGCGACAATGCCGACGGCACTGCCGATGACGAATGCCAGCAACACTGGCGTGATGCCCATGAACAGCGATAGCCGCGCGCCGAGCATCAGGCGCGACAACATGTCGCGGCCGAGTTCGTCGGTGCCGAGCGGATAGCCCGCGAAACCGATTGGCTTCAGGCGCTTGAGGATCGATGAGTCATACGGATCGGCCGGCATCAGCGCGGGCGCGAAGATCGCCATCACGATCAGCGCCAGCAGGACCAGCGCGGCCAGCATCGCGAGCTTGTTGCGCAGCAGCCGGCGGCCAACGGTGGTCCAGTAGCCAGGCGAACGCTCGACGGGCAACGGCGCGACGGCCTTGTTCAGCGTCATTTCCATCGCGATCTCCTAGTTGCGTTGGATGCGGGGGTCGAACAGCGTCTGCAACGCGTCGACCACCAGATTCAGCAGCACGAAGAACACGGCCAGGACCAGGATCGTGCCTTGCAGCAGCGGAAAGTCGCGCTGGAAGATGGCCGAGTTCAGCAGGAAGCCCGTGCCGGGCCACGAGAACACCGTCTCGATCAGGATCGAGCCGCCCAGCAGATAGCCGAGTTGCAGGCCCATCACCGACAACGCGGTGGGCGCCACGTTCTTGACGACGTGACGGAACACGGCGGTATCGGACAAGCCGCGTGCGCGCAGGCCGACGATGAACTCATTCGACAGGATTTCTGCTACCAGCGCGCGGATCGTGCGCGCCACGATGCCCATCGGGATCACGGACATCGTGACCGCCGGCAGCAGCAGATACTGGATGTGGTCCCAGTCCCACGTCCAGTCGCTGGAACCGCCAGGACCGGCGCCGGTGGCGGGCAGCCAGCCCAGCAGTACCGAGAAGGCAATGACCAGGACCATGCCGAGCCAGTAGTGCGGAATGCTGACGCCGAGCACCGACAGGAACGACGCGATGCGATCGGGCACCGAGTCGCGCAGGTAGCCTGCCACGAAGCCGAACAGGCAGCCGAACGTAAAGCCGATCAGCGTCGCCACGGAGGCCAGCCGGATCGAATTGATGACTGCGTTGGACACTTCGGCCATCACGGGCCGGTTGGTGGCGATCGATGTGCCAAGGTCGCCATGCAGCGCACGCACCAGCCAGTGGATGAATTGTTCAAGGAACGGCTTGTCGAAACCGTACAACGCGGTCAACTGGCGCCGCAGATCTTCCGATGCATCGGGCGGCAACACCGATACCAGCGGATCGCCGGGCGCGATATGGACCAGCGAGAAGCAGAGCAGGGCGACCCCAAGCAGGATCGGCAGCGCATACACGATGCGGCGGAGCAGGTAAGTCATGGTCTGTAGCCGGCTTGTGGGGTTGATGTTTTGCTCCCCTCTCCCGCATGCGGGAGAGGGGTAGGGGGAGAGGGCCAGCGGTTGAAAAAAGACGACGCATCACCAAGCTTGAAGCGCCTGCCCTCTCCCCCGGCCCCTCTCCCGCGCGCGGGAGAGGGGAGTCAACCGGCGGTAGTACAAGCCTCAATCCATCGACATCGTCGCGATATCGATGAACCAGCTTTGCGGTTGCACCACGCCCTTGACCTTCTTCGAGATCGCCCGCGGGCCTACGTCGTGGGCAATCAGCACGAACGGCGCTTCCTCGACGATGCGTGCATGCAGTTTGGCCAGCGCGGCATCGCGATCCTTCTCGCCAAACGAGGTGCGTGCGGTTTCGATGAGCTTGTCGAATTCGGCATTGCCGAAGTAGCCCCAGTTGTTCGATACCGGCGGCTGGGTCTTGGTACTGACGAAGCGGACCATGGCGAAGAACGGGTCCATGGCCGCGAAGCTCACGTTGATGGCATTGGTGCCATGCGCGCTGGCATCCTTCGCGCCGATGCGCCAGTTCGTGAACAGCGTGTTCCATTCGACTACGTCGAAATCCACGTCAAAGAAGCATTCCTTGAGGTTCTGTTGCACGTATTCGTTCATGGGCAGCGGCTGCATCTGGCCCGAGCCCGATGCCGATACCTGGACCTTGACCTTGACCGGTTTGGCGGCCGAGTAGCCGGCCTCGGTCATCAGCTTGCGCGCGGCATTCGGGTCGTACTTGATGTCGAACTTCGGATTGCCCCACCACGGGTTGCCGGCTTCGACGATACCCTTCGCTTCGGCCATATAGCCGCCCAGCAGCGTCTTCAGGCCGGCGCGGTTCACGCAGAGGTTGGCGGCCTGGCGCACGCGCTTGTCGAGCCACGGCGAGTTTGGTGCGAATGACAACTGCCACGGCCACATATGCGGCTGGGCGTTGGCGTAGACATCGAAGCCGCGGCTCTTGATCTGCGCGACGGCGTCCGGTGCCGGCGCCTCGATCCAGTCCACCTGTCCCGACAACAGCGCCGCGGTGCGCGCATTGGCCTCTGGCATCGGCACCATCACGACCTTGTCGATCTTCGGCACGCGCTTGCTGTCCCAGTAGCTGGCATTCCTGGCCAGTTCCAGGCGCTCGCGCGGCACGAAGCGCGTCATCCGGAACGGGCCGGTACCCGAGGCGTCGGCGGCAAAGGCCACCCACGCCTGTTTGCTGCGCTCGGCCGGATCGGTCACCGATGCCGGTACCGCGGCGAACTTCTTCTCCCACTGTGTCGGCGACGCCATGAACAGGTTCGAGACGTTGTACGGCACGAAAGAGTCGGGCTCGGACGTCACCAGTTCCACGGTCAGGTCGTCGATCTTCCTTGCGCTGCGCAGCGTGGGCATGCGGGAGGCGGTCACGCCGACCTGGCTTGGATCGAACTGCTTGGCGGTCTTGTCGAGCACCTTGCCGACGTTCCACACCACCGCATCGGCGTTGAATGGCGAGCCGTCATGGAACTTCACGCCGGGACGCAGCTTGAACGTCCACTTGGTCTTGTCCTTGTCGTCGACCTTCCATTCGGTGGCCAGGCCGGCAATCAACAGGCTGGGGCCGTTGCTCTTCGACAGGTCCCATTGCGTCAGTGCGTCGTACATCGGGATACCAGTGAAGCGGTTGCCCTCGAAGCCCTGGTCGGGCTGGCCAAGCGTGCGCGGAATGTCGGCGGCCGTCATGCCGATGCGCAGTACCTTCTCGGCCATCGCGGCACCGGGCAGGGCCAGCAGCGATAGCGCGACGGCGGCCGTTACGGAACGGATGGCAGCGGAGAAACCTTTCGCGTGGGACGACGTGGGGTGTTTCACAGGCATGGCTCCTGAATGATGGGGTAGCGGGAAGGGCTGGCTTCGAACTAGCAATTGATGTGCCAGTGGCCGTGCACCATCGATGGATCACGCATGAGCGTGGTCTGCTTCTTGCTGAAGGCAGCATCGATCTTCACTCACTGCAGACAACACAGACATGGATTCGCAATTCACTCCCCGTATCAATGGCGCCCGCCTGTGGCAATCGCTCATGGATCTCGGCGCGATCGGCGCCACGCCGAAAGGTGGCGTATGTCGTATCGCTCTGACCGAGGAAGACCGCCGGGGGCGCGACCTCGTGGTGCGGTGGTGCCGTGAGGCCGGGCTGGAGGTTCGCGTGGATGAGATCGGCAATGTCTTCGCGCGCCGCGCGGGTACCGACCCCGACGCGCCGGCGGTGGCCACCGGCAGCCATATCGATACGCAGCCATCGGGCGGCAAGTTCGACGGCAACTTTGGCGTGCTGGCGGGGCTCGAGGTCATGCGCACGCTCAACGACTGCGGCATCGCCACGCGCGCGCCGCTGGAGGTGGCGTTCTGGACCAACGAGGAGGGCACGCGCTTTACGCCGGTAATGATGGGGTCGGGGGTGTTCGCCGGCGTGTTTGACGCGGCGTTCGCACGCGCGCAGCAGGACCGCGAGGGCATCAGCGTGGGCGATGCACTGACGGCCATCGAATATCGCGGTACGCAACGTGCCGGCGAGGTGCCGGGCGGCATGTATGCGGCTTACTTCGAGGCGCATATCGAGCAGGGGCCGGTGCTGGAGGCTGCCGGACTGCCGATCGGCGTGGTATCCGGAGCCCTCGGACAACAATGGTATGACGTGACGGTGACCGGCCAGGACGCCCACGCAGGGCCCACGCCGCTGGCATTGCGCCACGATGCAATGCTGGCAACCGCGCGCATGATCGAGGCCGTGAATCGCATCGCGCGCGACGAAGCGCCTCATGGCCGTGGCACGGTGGGCTTTGTCGAGGTCACGCCGAACTCGCGCAACGTGATTCCGGGGCGCGTCGACTTTACGGTGGACTTCCGCAACCTGTCGCAGGACGGGCTTGATCGCATGGATGCGGCCATGCGCGCGGCGTTCGCGGGTATCGCCGACGCGGCTGCCGTGACTGTGGAGGTGCATCAGGTGGTCAAGTTCGAGCCATGCATCTTTGCGCCGGCCTGTGTGAACAGCGTGCGTCGCGCGGCCGCCTCACTGGGCCTGCCGCATATGGATGTGGTGAGCGGCGCGGGTCACGATGCGGTCTACGTGGCGCAGCGTGCGCCAACGGGCATGATCTTCGTGCCGTGCAAGGACGGCATCAGCCATAACGAACTGGAAGACGCGCTGCCCGAGCATATCGAGGCCGGCGCGAACGTGTTGCTGCAAGCGATGCTGGAGCACGCCCGCTAAGGTTTTTCTTGCGCCCCTCTCCCGCGTGCGGGAGAGGGGCTGGGGGTGAGGGCCTGGCGGTTCTGCTTGCCGATTGCCCTCCCATTCAATGCGCGATGGACCTCGATATCGCCCACGCGCATTCAATCACCAGCGGTCCCAGTTTTCTCTGCGCCTCGGCCATGGTCCAGCGGCTGGCGGGTGGCGATACGTGGACCGCGCCGACTGCCTCGCCGCGGCTGTTCACGATCGGCGCGCCAATCCCCATGTCACCGAGGAACAGCTCTTCCTCATTGCACGCATATCCCACGCTGCGGCATGCGGTCACGCGTTCGAAAATCGTGTCCACGTCGGTAAGCGTGGCCGGTGTGCGCGGTGCGCGTGTCGATGCTTCGAGCATGGCGCGTACCCGTTCATCGGGCAGCGTGCTCAGGTAGGCGCGGCCCGAACTCGTGCAATACATCGGAATCCGCATGCCCACGGGCGTCAGCACGGGCATGTGCTTGGCCGTCATGAGCTGCGCCACGTAGACCATGTCGAGCCCGACGGGCTCGGTCAGGTTGGCGGTTTCGCCGCTGGCATTGGCCAGTTGCGAAAGGTAAGGGCTGGCAATCTGGATCAACGCGTCCGCAGCCAGATAGTTGTAGCCAATCTCCATCACCTTCGGTGTCAGCCGGAAACGCCGCGTCTGCGGATGCTTGTCGACATAGCCGAGCCGCTCCAGCGTATGTACGGTGCGTTGGGCCGAGCTCTTGGTCATGCCGGTCAGGGTAGCCAGTTCGGCCAGCGTTAGCGTGCGATGCACGGCGCTGAAGGCCCGCAATACTTCGAGGCCTTTTTCGAGGGACTGGTTGAACAGCGGGTCGGGGCGTTCTCCGCCAGCGGTGGTCATCGGTTCGATCCGGATTCGGCACCATCGTCGTGACCCGCTGCACCACGATGGCTGAATATTGCACCAAGATACTCACGAATCGATTATCGATTCTCGACGGATTGCCAATGATACGCCACCGCTTGATGTACGGCGCATGACTGGTGTTTACCCCTAGTAAATTCCCGGTTGTGCGCAGTGAAATATCACACTAGTATCACAGCAACTTCAAATGCAGATACTGAGTCCGCCGTGGTGAATCCCATCAGACTGGTTGGCGCCGCCGACCCGGCCCCCACATTGCCAACGCCCGCCCAGAGCGGCGCCGCGTTGCGCGAGCAGGCCTATACCGAAATCAAGCGTCGCATCATCTCGTGCGAATTCCGTCCCGGCGAGCCGTTGAACGAGGCGCAAGTGGCCGCATTGCTGGGTCTGGGCCGCACACCCGTGCATCAGGCGCTGCATCGGCTCGAAGTGGAAGGGCTGGTCTCGATCCTGCCGCGCAAGGGTGTGCTGGTAACGCCGTTGTCGCTGAACGAAGTGCTCGACATGATCGAGGTGCGTGCCACCAATGAAATGCTGTGCGCGACGCTGGCCTGCGAGCGCGGGCATGACAGCGATTTCAAGGCGATGCGCGAGATCGTCGATCGCTCTCCCGAACTGATCGCAAAGCGCGACATTCCGGCGCTGGCGTCCCTGGACCTGAAATTCCACACCGCGATGTCCGCCGCATCGCGCAACCGCGTGCTGGCGGAACTGCTGCGCGGCCTGCATGAGAAGCAGGCGCGTTTCTGGTTCCTGTCGCTGTCCGATCCGCAGCACCTCGAGAACGTCTACCAGGAACACCTGGAGATTGTTGACGCCCTTGAACGGCGTGACGTTCCGGCGGTACGTGCCGCGATCCGCGAACACATTGACGAATTCCGGAAGAACATCATCCGGACCCTCTGACCGAACTTTTCCCCTCGTAACAGGTAGCAAGCAATGCCGACACTGCATCTCCAGGTAGCCGGCGGGGGCGCGCTCGCCCTCGACATCGAACGACTGATCATCGCCGGCTGGACCGGCCGTGACATGGATGCCGTCCAGCACCATATCGACGAGCTCAAGGCGATTGGCGTGAAGCCGCCCGCCACGGTACCCACGTTCTATCCGCTGGCTGCGCAACTGCTGACCACCGACGACGTACTCGAAGTGCCGCGCGACGATTCGTCCGGTGAAACCGAATTCGTGCTGCTGCAAGGCGCCGATGCGCTCTATATCGGCATCGGCTCGGACCATACGGACCGCAAGGTGGAAGCCTACGACGTGACCGTGTCCAAGCAGATGTGCGCCAAGCCGATGGGCCGCGAAGTGTGGCGCTTCGATGAGGTTGCCGATCACTGGGACACGCTGGAAATGCGCTGCTGGCGCGTGCGCGACGGCCAGCGCGCGCTATATCAGGAAGGCAAGGTCACCCGTCTGCTTGACCCGCGCGACCTGATCGAACGCCTGACCGGCGAGTCGCAACTGCCGTCCGGCACCGCCATGTTCTGCGGCACCCAGGCCGTGATTGGCGAAATGGGCCACGGCGAAGCGTTCGAAGTGGAACTGCACGACCCTGTGCTCAGCCGCAGCCTGCGTCACGCCTACCAGGTGGCCACGCTGGCCGTTGCCGGATGAGCGCCATCATGAAGGCTCCCACCATTGCCGAACTGGCCGCTGCGCTCGCAGTCGGCAGAACGACCAGCGTGGCCTTGACCGAGGAAGCGCTGGCCAATATCGAACGCCACATGAAGGCCGGAGGCGTGGCCTTTATGAGCGTGGATGTCCAGGGCGCACTGGCGCAGGCACACGCGGCCGACCAGGCGCGTGCGGCGGGAAATGTGGCCTCGCCGCTGGCCGGACTGCCGGTATCGATCAAGGACCTGTTCGATGTGCGCGGCCAGGTGACGCGTGCCGGCTCCAGGGCCCTCGACGGTAGCGCGCCGGCGCAGGACGACGCGCCGGCCGTGGCGCGGCTGCGCGCGGCGGGTGCGGTGTTGATCGGCCGCACCAATATGAGCGAGTTCGCGTTCTCGGGCCTGGGCCTGAATCCGCACTACGGCACGCCGCGCACACCGTTCGATCCCGATCGCATCAGCGGCGGCTCGACATCGGGTGGGGCGGTTAGCGTTGCGGAACAGATGGCCGTGGCGGCGCTGGGTACGGACACCGGTGGTTCGATCCGGATCCCGTCGGCGTTCTGTGGCCTGACTGGTTTCAAGCCCACGGCGCGACGCGTACCGCTGGATGGCGCCGTACCGCTGTCGACATCGCTCGACTCGGCCGGGCCACTGGCCCGCTCGGTGGCTTGCTGTGTGGCGATGGACGCGGTGCTCAGCGGCGAAGCGCTCGATACGCGCGCGGCCGATCTGGCTGGCCTGCGTTTGTACGTGACGCGCGATTTCGTGGGGGAGGGTATCGAGGCTGAAGTGGCGCAGGCGTTCGACGCCACGCTGGCCCGGCTTTCCGCACAGGGTGCGCGGATCGTGGAGTTCAGCTTCCCCGAGCTGCGCCGCCTGCCCGAGATCAACGGCGGCGGTGGCCTGACCGCGGCCGAGGCCTGGACCTGGCATCGCGCGCTGCTGCAAGGCAAGGGCGACCAGTACGACCAGCGCGTGGCCCAACGCATTCGTCGCGGTGAGAAGCTGACCGCGACCGACTACATCGTGCTGCAGGCCGAACGCCGCGCGATGCAGCAACGTGCCGCCGAACTGCTGCGTGACGCCGATGCCTGGCTGATGCCGAGCGTGGCGGTGCGTCCGCCGCGCATCGATGCGCTGGAGCGTGACGAGGATTTCTTCGCCATCAACGGACTGGTCCTGCGCAATGCCAGCGTCATCAATTTCCTTGACGGATGCGCGGCGTCACTGCCGATGGGCCAGGATCTGGGGCTGGGCGTGTGCGGCCTGCACGGCAGCGATGCCCGCGTGCTGCAGGTGGCCGCGGCCATCGAGACCGCCATCGCGTAGAGGACATGTAGCGGCAATGTTGAAGTCATAAAGGGCGGATTCCCACGCCAGCACAACGCACTGCGAGAGGGCTTCGCCAACGTAGCGAAGCCCCGCTAACCACACCCAAGGAGTAGTCACCGATGTCTTCCGTGATGACCGGCGCCCCAGGCGCCATGGAGAACCTGCCGCCAGCGGAACTGGCGCAGCAACGCAATGAGGCGTACCGCAAGATCACCGTGCGCCTGATCCCGTTTCTTGTGTTCCTGTTTGTCCTGGCGTGGATCGACCGCGTCAACGTGGGCTTTGCCAAACTGCAGATGCTGCAGGACCTGCAGTTCAGCGAGGCCGTCTACGGCCTGGGTGCCGGGATCTTCTTTATCGGCTACTTCCTGTTCGAGGTGCCGAGCAACCTGCTGCTGGAAAAGGTCGGCGCACGCAAGACGCTGGCGCGCATCACGATCCTGTGGGGCCTGGCCTCGATGGCGATGATCTTCGTGAAGACGCCGATGCAGTTCTATTCGCTGCGCTTCCTGCTCGGCATCTTCGAGGCCGGATTCTTTCCGGGCGTGGTGCTGTACCTGACCTACTGGTTCCCGGCTGCGCGTCGTGCGCGCATCAATGGTCTGTTCATGACATCGTTCGCCATTGCCGGCGTGATCGGCGGCCCGCTGGCCGGCTTCATCATGAGCGCCATGGACGGCGTGGACGGCCTGGCCAACTGGCAATGGCTGTTCGTGATCGAAGGCATTCCGTCGGTGCTGGCCGGTTTTGCCGTGCTGATGTACCTGCCGGAAAAGCCGGTCAACGCGAAGTGGCTCTCGAAGCAGGAGCAGGCCATCGTCACGCGCGATGTGGAAAACGAGGCGCGCGATCCGGCCAAGCATTCGTCCCTGAAGGATGCGTTTGCCAATTCCCGGGTCTGGATCTGCGCGGCAATCTACTTCTGCGTGGTCAGCGGCAATGCGACGATTGCATTCTGGTCGCCGTCGATCATCAAGGAACTGGGCGTACACGGCAACTTGCAGATTGGCCTGGTATCGGCAATTCCGTTCGTGGCCGGTACCATCGCCATGGTGCTCAACGGCATCCATTCGGACCGCACCGGCGAGCGCCGCATGCACTGCGCACTGGCCACGTTGCTGGCCGCGGCGGGCCTGACACTGACGGGCATGTGGCTGCATAGCGCCGTGCTGGCACTGGTGGCGCTGACCATTGCATCGATCGGCATCCTGGCCGCCTTCCCGGTGTTCTGGTCGCTGCCGTCGGCATTCCTGGCCGGCACCGCGGCCGCCGGTGGCATCGCGCTGATCAATTCGATCGGGAATCTGGCCGGTTTCGTGGCGCCGTACATGATCGGCTGGTTCAAGACCAACACCGGCCAACTGTCCTCGGGCCTTTACTTCGTGGCAGCGCTGGAAGCTTGCGCGACAGTGCTGGTGATCGCCTTCATCAGGGCACGCCAGTAGTATTCGGGGATGTTGCCGGCCGGGCGGGCAGGGGGCTGGATTCCCCTGACGCCTTGCGATACAATCCGCATCCTTATTACGCCGCAGGCTGAAGTTACGCATGCGGCACGGACCGGATTCCGGCGCATCGCGCGCCAAGACAAAGGAAAGGCGGGCAGTCCAGCCGCCTTTTTGCTTTGTTGGACCCGGCTCCAGGGACCGCGAGGGTGGCGAAATTGGTAGACGCACCAGGTTTAGGTCCTGACGCCAGCAATGGTGTAGGGGTTCGAGTCCCCTCCCTCGCACCAACCTTCCTTTTCGTTGCAACTCTGCAACGGTTTCACTCCCTCCCTTTCTGACTCACTTTGTGCCCCAATCCTAGGCTGAACAAGGGTTATCGGGTCATCGACTGACTTTCCCTTTCCGCCAACCGGTGCCTCGGAACTGCACTGTATAATCAGTCCAACTCCCCGCGAACTCCCCGCGAACTCCCCGCGGCACCCACAGATGGCGTCCTTCCAAAAGGTGGCAAACGGTTGGCGAGCCCAGATCAGCGTGAAAGGGCAACGCGACGACCGGACCTTCGACTCCAAGGCGGCAGCCCAGGATTGGGCCGTCAAACGAGAAGCCGAAATGCGGTCGATCTCCGGCGGTCAAGGCAGCAAAACGCATACCGTCGGGGACGTGCTTGATGACTACCAGCGAAAGGTCAGCCCCACGAAACGTGGCGCCCGATGGGAGATGCTTCGGCTCGACCTGATTGGTCGCAAGGAAATCGATGGCAAGGCGTTCCGCAACATCCGACTGGCCGAGTTAAAGCCAACGCATATCGCTGCCTGGCGCGATGCCCGCGCCAGAGAGGTGGCCGGTTCATCGGTATCGCGCGAGATGTCACTCTTGTCCCACGCTTTGCAGGTAGCCCGAACGGAATGGGGGTGGCTCGTTACTGATCCGATGAAGGATGTACGCAGGCCGCCAGACAATCCGCCGCGAGACCGTCTGATTAGCGATAAGGAAATTGAGCGCATCACCCTGGCGCTTGGGTATCAGGAGGCCATGCCAGTCGCATTACCCTCTCAACGTGTCGCAGTCGCCTTCCTGTTGGCCATCGAAACGGCGATGCGCTCGGGTGAGATTCTGGGGCTTACAAGCTTGGCCGTGGATCTGAAGAAGCGCGTCGCACATCTGCCGCTGACGAAGAGTGGCGGTGCGCGGAATGTCCCCTTGTCGTCGCGCGCGGTTGTGCTGCTGAAGATGCTACCCGCCGTGCCGGAAGGGCAGCCGCTGTTTGCTTTGACGTCGGCCAGTCGCGATGCACTCTTCCGTAAGGCAAAAGAGAAAGCCAGGATTGCCAACCTGACGTTCCACGACACGCGGCACGAGGCGATCACCCGATTGGCCAAAAAGTTGCAGCCGCTGGATCTGGCCCGCATGACCGGTCACACAAATCTTCAAGAGCTAATGACGTACTACAACGAGTCGGCCGAGAGCATCGCTCGGCGACTGGGTTAGTCCGCGGCCTTCCTGGGTCGGCCCAAAGGCTTGTCCCGATAGGACTCCGTCCACGCGATCACCTCCGCCGCTTTCCATCGCGGCAAGGCCTTGGCTTGCCTACCACCGCCCGATTGAACGGACGGGATTCGGATCGGTTTGGGAAAATCAGGAAGATTGACGACCCGCTCGCGAACGACCTTTGGCGAGCGCACCAGATAGTTGGCGATCCGTTCGACATCCCATAGCGCCACCGACAGAGGTACCACGGGATTCAGCCGTTTCTCAATGGCATCCGCCAGTCGTTCGAGGATTGCAAGGTCGCTCATGGTTTGCTCTCGTCATGGGTAATAGACTTCAGCCATTGCTAGCTCGCTTTGCTGGTGGCCGTGTGGGACCTCTCGCGTCGACTGACAACTATTGTTTCAGACTCAGTTCAAGCCCACCCTGGCAATCGACGAGTGCCAGCCACTCGATGCCGTCCTTGCGAAACGCGATACTGGAGAGCTCGGCGTCGTACGTCGAGCCGGGAATAAACACGATGTCGTCGGCCTTCTTGTCATTCCTGGCGGTGGCATGACCGGAGTGGTACCCGGGCCGCCAGTCCCCCAGAACGGGTCGGCATTCGGTGGATTCGCATACACGGTAACGGTCGGTAACGTAAATTCGGGCACGTCGATTCCTTTCGGTGCGACACGATTAGGACGTAGTCACTAGATCCGAGGGTGTGTGCGAATGGAGAGGTGGACGCAGTGATGGTGAGCCTTGGTCGCGGCCTGAGCAACCTGCTGTAGCGTCGTACAGCGTAGGGACGAAGAAATGGGCTAGTGGCCTGCGCTGAGACGTCTATCGATCAAGCACTGAATTCGGGAGTTGCGGCGAGCCTCAGATTACTGGTTGTTGCGGCAAATCTTGTGCAGGGAGCAATGTCGTTTTGATGCGCCCTTGCGCTGCCGAGTGGCGCTTGTCGGACCCTTAGCGGTCTTTCGATTATCTCGAAAGCAGCCTGTCTCGGTTCATTGCCGGCACTCAGGATAGCCAAATCTTCTTGCAGACTTGGAGTCTGATCGTTGCGAGTTGGCGCGAGAACTACAACTTTGGCCATTGCGGACTGCTCTAGGATACTCTGCGGCTTCTTCAAAGTGTTTCCGATTCACAACGCTCGGCGCGCTCTCCTTGCAGCAGCCGTGCCGCACTTGCGAGGTAACGACTCTGGGGAGGAGCTCTGGTAACATCAGCCCTCAATCGGCCCAAGAGCGTAGTTTTAGTGGATTATGCGCCTCTTTTTCTGCGACTTACCCAACGAACAGTAGCCATGGATGGCTAGAAATCTCTTGCGGAACTTACCACGGTGGTAAATAATCGAAAAAACGTAAGCCAATACGCCGGAGCGAGTCCCTCAGATGTAGGTGGGGGCAGTCGTAAAATTCAGGGGAAGGCAGATGGGCCACTTTACAATCCTGCCGCACTCATGGCGCTGCTCGAAGTTGGGGCGGATGGCGAGAACTATGCGCCAGTCATTCCATTCACCGAAAAGTGCGCTAGGGACGTCCAGAAGTATGAACTGGACGCAAAAGAGCTAGCCGATCTGGTCAAGGACGCTGTTCGGTCGGGCACTTTCAAGGGTTCTGAATGGTGCGAGAAGGAGCCGGGCGGCCCTTGGGCGGCATGTGATGTCTATGTACTGATTCGCCAGGAGTGGAATAAGTACTCCTACAAAGACATCACTCAGGAGTACTACGTCAAGCTAGCCATCAATCGTATAGGCAAGCTGATCCTACTCGTATCAATGCATCAGTAACGGGAGATCCAAATGACTACGCATGTTCTCTGCGATGTGTGCGGGGAAGGCCATGTCGCGTCCGTGTATGGACAAAATGAGATCGAGCACAAGGGCGCAACGTTCTCTGTGCCATTTGTCATGTCGCACTGTGAGGAGTGTGGCAGTGACTACGCGTCAGCGTCTGACATGCGTCAGAACAAGCGCGCGGTAGTGGAGCTTCGTAAAAAGCTAGAGTGTCTTCTGACCGGGCAAGAGGTTCATGCCATCCGTGTCGGCGCAGGCCTGAAGAAGGTACAGGCAGTAAAAATATTCGGTGGTGGGCCGGTCGCCTTTTCGAAGTACGAAGCGGATGATGTGACCCAAGCCGCGTCAATGGACAAACTAATCCGCGTAGCTGCACAGGTACCGTCTGCATTGGCATGGCTTGCTCATGCGGCAGGTGAGGAAGAGGTTGCGACGGCGATTTGTTCCAAGGAAGTGTCCCGAATCTCTACAATCCTGGAAGCGGATGGAGTGTTAAAGGACGCACGACGTGTGGTTCACGCGGTCCTCAAACAGACGCTGTTGGATTCTCCCGTTTCCTGTTACTCGAGGGTCTTTGTATCCGAGAGCAGCGAAGAGGATGATCTTGCAGTTGATGTGCAGACGGGCGGGACAGTACATAGTATGGCCCGCTTTGTTCAGCGCAAGAATGCAGCCTACGAAATGTCGCTCGATTATGACGCTCCAGCTTCGAACTTGCCTTCGGCACTGCAGAGCTACAAGTTAGAAGCAGCCTAAGGTATGAGACCGAGTCCACTAAAGCTCAATTCGCTCAGATTCTTGCACGTGAGCGTCTATCCCAGAAATGAGCCTGAGACACTGGATCCAGTAGAGAACCCCGCGCCAATTGATACCTGGGGAGCGAATATCCATTGTTCACTTACCCATGCCGAAGCTGATAAGCAAGAAGGCGTGGAGGTACGCGACTACATGGTTGCGTTAGGGATTCAAGTCAGTGACGGCCCGGAGAAGGAAGTTCCTTACAAGATTGATGTCGAATGTGTGGGATATTTTTCTATACCAAATGGGTTCCCGGACGCGGCGGAACGTCTCGAAATCGCTGTTGTGAATGGTGCGTCTTTGCTCTACGGTGCGATCAGAGAGCAAGTCGCAACCGTTACAAGTCGGTGTTGGTACGGTGAGCTACGATTGCCATCTCTGAATTTCCGAGAGGATGGCCCAGCGGCTCGTGCTGCGGCAGAGGCGAAGCGGCGCGCTGCGGAAGAAAAGAGCGGTGCAACTCAATCATCTGCCGATCCAGAGTGATGTAACTTTGCATCGTGTCTTGACTCGATGCGCACTGTACTTAATGCGGCCCGCAATTATGCGGGCCGTTTGCATTTCTGGTGCTAATGCCCGATGGTCGTAAGCGCCCGGTGAACCCGTCTTGACGGGGCTACGCAGGAAGGACGGAAGCAGT
>NZ_DBHKYV010000049.1:0-21080 GCF_057315035.1 Cupriavidus sp.
TCTATCTCAAAACGGAACCAATCGTTCCGAAAAGTGTTGGTGAGCGAAATGTAGGTGCAGATGTGCCCTCGGTCAACCCGAAAATTTCAGAAGTGGAATGAAATGTTCCGGAATAATCGGTAAAAATCGATAAAAAGTGCCTTATAAGCTTCTTGCGAGGGCGCGGGCCAACGCTGTGGTTCCACAATTGGTCGGCAGTGGCACTAACCCGGCGCGCGGCGGGTTCATACCATACGGCTACCAACACGGCAGCCGCACACAACAACGCCGTGAAACCAGAGGGCGCACCGACGCCCCGTTTGGAAGGAGACAGCGATTGCCTCGTCATTTCCTCCACAGCCTCCTCGAGTCGGACCGCTCGTCGCCGGACGTCTTGCCGGCAGGTCCCGCCCATTTGTTCAAACCAGACTGACAGACTCACTTGAGGAGGATGCATCATGCGGTGGATCAAACAGCTTGTCGCCAGCACCATGCTGGCAGCCGTAGTCGTACCGGCATACGCGCAGGTCAAGGAGGTAGTTATTGCGTATCAGGACATGGTGGTGCCGTGGCGCTACGCGCAGGAAATGAAGGAGATCGAGAAGCAGACCGGCTACAAGGTTTCGTTCCGGCAGTTCGCGGGCGGTGGCGATGTGATTCGCGCCATGGCTTCCGGGCAGATCGCGATCGGGGAAGCGGGCACGTCGCCGATTGCATCCGCCATTTCCCAGGGGCTCGATGTCGAACTGTTCTGGATTCTTGACGACATCAATGCGGCCGAAGCACTGGTGGCCCGCAACGGCGCGCATGTCAACAGCATTGCCGATCTCAAGGGCAAGCGCGTAGGTGTGCCGTTCGTCTCGACCACGCACTACCATACGCTGGTGGCGCTTGAGCAGGCCAAGGTCAATATCAAGGACGTGAAGATCATGAACATGCGTCCGCCTGAAGTGGCTGCCGCATGGGAGCGCGGCGACATCGATGCCACGTTTATCTGGGACCCTGTGCTGGCAAAGCTCAAGCAGTCGGGCAAGGTGCTGGTCACGTCCGGCAAGATTGCCGCGGATACGGGCAAGTCAACCTTCGACGGCATGATCGCCAACAAGAAGTTTGCGCGCGAAAACCCTGACTTCATGGTCAAGTTTGTGAAGATCCTGGCTACCGCCGACGACAACTACCGGCAGAACCGCGCCGCCTGGAACGCCGATTCCCCGATGGTGAAAGCGGTGGCCAAGATGACCGGCGCCAAGGCCGATACGGTGCCGGCCAGCATGGCGCTGTACAGCTTCCCCACGCTGGAAGAACAGGCGTCGCCGCGCTGGCTGGGCGGTGGCGCGGCCACGGCGCTGCAATCGGCGGCGCAGTTCCTGAAGGAGCAGGGCACCATCCAGACCGTGCTGCCGAACTACGGCACCGGCGTCAATGCCGAGTGGGTCAAGCGCGCACTCGCGTCCAGGTCTCCAACCTGATCCCCGTCCGGCGCGCTCGCGCCGGCTTCAATGAATGGCGTGCCGGGGTGGGGGAGACACCACGCCCGGCAAGCGAATGACCCTGACTGGGAGGCTGTTGCCATGGCCGTACTCGAAATCGATAACCTGAGCGTCAACTACGGGGGCCGCAGTGGCGCCGAGACTCTTGCCCTTTCGCAAGTCAACCTGACCATGCAGCGCGGCGACTTCGTGGTGGCACTGGGTGCCTCCGGCTGCGGCAAGACCACGCTGCTGTCGTGCATCGCCGGATTCATGCAGCCATCGGAAGGCGAGATCCGCCTGGACGGCAAACCCGTACACGGCCCCGGCGCCGAGCGTGGCGTGGTGTTCCAGAAGCATGCGCTGATGCCGTGGCTCAATGTGGTGGAGAACGTGGCGCTGGGGCTGCGCCTGCGCGGCGTGCCGCGTTCGGAGCGGTTGCGCATGGCGCGCGAGAAGCTGGCGCTGGTGGGACTGGACAAGGTCGCGGACAAGCCCGTGTATCAGCTGTCCGGCGGCATGCAGCAGCGCGTGGGTATTGCCCGTGCGCTGGCCAACGACCCCGCTGTGATGCTGATGGATGAACCGCTCGGTGCGCTGGACGCGCTCACGCGCGAATCGATCCAGGCCATGATCCTCGAACTGTGGGCGCGCGAGCAGAAGATCGTGTTCTTCATCACCCATAGCGTGGAAGAGGCGTTGTTCCTGGCTACCCGCCTGATCGTGATGACGCCGTCGCCGGGGCGCATTGCCCATACCTACGAACTGCCGTTCGCGCAGCGCTACATCGAGTGCCGCAATGCGCGCGAAGTGAAATCGGACCCCGAGTTCATCCGTTACCGCGAAGAAATCGTCGACCTGATCCATGCCACGTCCTGAGGATGCCGCCATGAATACCCCTGCTCAACCTCTCGGAGCGACGCGCGGCACGGTTGCCGAAACCGCGGTCAGCCCCAAACGCAAGCTCAAGGCCGTTTCCGGCTATCGCATTCCCGGAGAAGGCTCCAGCTCGACGATCTCGACCGTGACCGTGATCAGCCTGCTGGCGCTCTGGTGGGTGGCCAGTCATATGCGCTGGCTGCCGCCACTGTTCCTGCCCACACCGGAGTCGATCATCACGGCGTTGATCGACGCGTGGAACGGCAACGTGCAGGGTGGCCAACCGTTGATCGAGCATTTCCAGGCCAGCATGGTGCGCGTGTTCGGCGCGTTCCTGCTGGCGGTGGTAACGGCGGTGCCGATTGGGGTGCTGATGGGCGTATCGCGCGTGGCGCGCGGCGTGTTCGATCCGCCGATCGAGTTCTACCGGCCGCTGCCGCCGCTGGCCTACCTGCCGCTGATCGTGATCTGGTTCGGTATCGACGAGATGTCGAAGATCCTGCTGATCTTCCTGGCATGCTTCGCGCCGCTGGCGATGTCGGCGCAGGCCGGCGTGCGCTCGGTGACCATCGAACAGATCAACGCCGCGTACTCGATGGGCGCCAACCGCTGGCAGGTGATCTGCCATGTGGTCATGCCGGCGGCCTTGCCGGAAATCCTGACCGGCATGCGCATCGCAATCGGTTTTGGCTGGACCACGCTGGTCGCCGCGGAGATGGTGGCGGCCACCGCCGGCCTGGGTCAGATGGTGCTCAATGCGTCGAACTTCCTGCGTACCGACGTGGTGATCATGGGCATCATGCTGATCGGCCTGATCGCCTATGTCTTCGACATGCTGATGCGCAAGGCGGAAAAATGGCTGGTGCCCTGGAAAGGCCGCATGTAATGAAAGGTAGTGTTACCTAGAACGTGGCCGCCAGTTCGCTGGCGGCTTGTTGCAGGCGCGGCACCAGTTCCAGCGAGCGCGATAGCGGCGAACGCGCGGTCGGGGCATGCACGGCCAGCGCCGCCACCACCACGCCGCGTCCGTCACGCACCGGCACCGCCACGCATGAAATCCCGGCAATGAATTCCTCGTTATCGACGCCCATTTGCTTGTGCGCGCTACGGTCCAGCTCGGCTTCGAGCAACAGCACGTCGGTAATCGTGTTTGGCGTGAAGCGCTCCAGTGGCAACTGCCGCACCAGCGCCGAGCGTTGCTCGCGCGGCAGCAGCGACAACAGCAGCTTGCCGCTGGCCGAGCAGTGCAAGGGTACGCGCGAGCCGGGCTTCAGGTCCAGTCGTAATGGCCATGGCGCTTCCATGCGGTCCAGATACAGCACCGCGGTTTCATGCAGCATGGTCAGGTTGACGGTTTCGCCGATGTCGGCGACCAGGCGGGCCAGGATGGCATGACGCAGTTGGCGCGTGCCGGAATGCGTGACGATCGCCACGCCCAGTCTCGCCAGTCGGGGGCCCACCGCGTAGGCGTTGCGGGCGCTCGGTTCGCGGATGACCAGTTCACCGGCTTCCAGCGCGCCGAGCATCCGGTGCAACGAAGCCTTGGGAGCGTCGAACCCTTGCATGATCTCGGCCAGCGTCAACGGCCGGTCGGCGGCGACCAGGAACTCCAGCAAGGCAATCGAGCGGAGCGTGGGCGTGTCACGCTCGAGCGATGCCGCAGCCGCTTCGCTGGCAACCAAGGTGACGGCGGGCGTGGATGCTTCAGCTTCCGAAGTGGCCTTGCGTGCCCGCGCGGGTGTGGGCGAGGCGACGGACGTCGTGGTTTTCATTTTTTTTGCCGTGGCGGCCTGCAATGCGGATTTCAAGGTGGGCTCCGTTCCGGAAAACGAGACGGAATCGATTGTATTCCAGATCTATCGCGCTGACACGGTAGACACAGGGAAGCCGTGCGGTCACCGCGCGGAACAGAGCACTTTGGCCATGCTCAGCGATGCTTCGCGCAAGGTAGGGATGGCCCGCATCAGCGCGTCCAGCGGTACGCGGGCGGTAGGGGCATGGCATGCAATGGCCGCCACCACCGCACCTTCCTGCTGCGCGCCGTTTTCCCCTTGTGTCAGCGCCCGTACCGGCACCGCTACCGCGGTCATGCCGCGCACGAACTCTTCGTTATCGATGCCGATACCCTGGGCGCCCAGGCGGTCGAGTTCGCCTTCGAGGACGGTCAGATCGGTCAGCGTGCGCGGGGTGTGGCTGCGCATGGTCAGGCGGCGCAGCGTCTGTTGCCGTTCCGCGCGCGACATGGCCGCCAGGAACAGTTTCCCGCTGGCCGTGCAGTACAGCGGCACGCGCGCGCCGGGCGACAAATGCAATCGCAGCGGTTCGTCCGTTTCGACACGCTCGACATATAGCACCTGATCACCGTCCATCGTGGTCAGGTTGCAGGTCTCGCCAAGCGAGGCAACCAGCCGGCCAAGAATCGTGCGGCATTCGCGCAGCATCGGTGGACTGCGCAGCGTTTGCATGGCGACGGCCGCCGCGCGTGGCCCGGGCAAGTAGCCAGCTTCGGCGGGCATCTGAATCACGAACCCTGCGTTTTCCATGGCCGCAAGCAGTCGCATCAGCGTGGTCTTGGGCATATGCAGCCGCTGTGCCATTTGCGCCAGTGTTTGAGGGTGCTGGACCCGCGACAGGAATTCCAGCACCAGCAGCGCACGCAGGCTGCGCGCTTCTTCCTCGCTGGCTGGCGCCGATGCTGCGCTGCGATTCTGAAATGGAAATTGCACATTCTGTTTCACTTTGCGTGTCTCCCCGCGATTCGGCTTGGTTCCTGAGTCTCATATTCATAAGATCGGAACGAATCGTTTCAGTATAAGAGTGCAGGGCCCGAAGCGAAACTTGGGACAGACACTGAAAACAATGGAGACAGCGGCGATGTCGCAGACAGTGGATTACATCGTGGTGGGCGCCGGTTCGGCCGGTTGCGTGCTGGCCAACCGGCTCAGCGAAAGCGGGCAGCATTCGGTCTGCCTGCTTGAAGCAGGCCCGCCTGACAGCTATCCGTGGATTCATATCCCGATTGGCTACGGCAAGACCATGTTCCACAAGACGGTCAACTGGGGCTTCTACACGGACCCGGATCCCAATATGCTGGACCGCCGTATTTACTGGCCGCGCGGGCGCACGCTGGGTGGCAGCAGCGCGATCAATGGCCTGATCTATGTGCGGGGCCAGCGGCAGGACTATGACCACTGGGCAGCACTGGGCAACCCGGGCTGGTCATGGGAAGAATGCCTGCCGTACTTCCGCAAGCTGGAAAACAACGACCTCGGCGCCGGACCCACGCATGGTACCGAGGGGCCGCTCAATGCGTCGTCGATTACCACCCCGCACCCGCTGGTCGACGCCTTCGTGGGCGCGGGGCAGTCGCTGGGCCTGCCGGTGCGCAACGATTTCAACACCGGTGATCAGGAAGGCGTGGGCTACTACCAGCTCACCACGCGCAAGGGGTGGCGTTGCTCCACCGCCGTGGCCTATCTTCGCCCGGCACGTCAGCGCTCCAATCTGCGGGTGGAAACGGAAGCCCATACCACGGCCATCATCTTCGAAGGCCGCCGCGCGGTTGGCGTGCGTTACATGCAGCACGGCCAGTTACATACGCTGCTGGCGCGCCGCGAAGTGCTGCTGAGTGCCGGCGCATTGCAGTCTCCGCAACTGCTACAGCTATCGGGCGTGGGTCCGGCGCCGTTGTTGCAGTCGCTGGGCGTCAACGTTGTACACGCGCTGCCGGGCGTTGGTGAAAACCTGCAGGACCATCTGCAGGTGCGCCTGATCTATGAAGTGGCCCAGCCAATCACCACCAACGACCAGTTGCGCACCCTGACCGGCAAGGCACGGATGGGCCTGGAATGGCTGCTGCAGCGCAAGGGACCATTGGCGATCGGCATCAACCAGGGCGCCATGTTCTGCCGCGCACTGCCAGATGAAAACCCGACGCCCGATACCCAGTTTCATTTTTCAACACTCTCGGCCGATATGGCCGGCGGCAACGTCCACCCGTTCTCGGGCTGTACGTATTCCGTTTGCCAGCTACGGCCCGAATCGCGCGGCTCGGTACGTATCCGCACCACCAATCCGTTCGATGCCCCGTCGATGCAGCCCAACTACCTGTCGACCGACCTCGACCGGCGCACCACGGTGGCGGCGGTGAAATATGCGCGACGGGTGGCGCAGACCGAGCCGATGCGTGGCTTGATGAAGCGGGAGTTTCGACCCGGCGACGACGTGCGAACCGACGACGAGATCCTGCATTTCTGCCGCGAGTATGGTGCGACGATCTTCCATCCGTCCGGCACGGCCCGCATGGGACCAGTTGATGATCCGCTGGCGGTAGTCGACGCACGCCTGCGCGTGCACGGCATCGCCGGACTGCGCGTCATCGACTGCTCGATCATGCCGACGCTGGTGTCGGGCAATACCAATGTACCGGTGGTGATGGTGGCGGAGCGCGCGGCGGACTTCATCCTGGAGGACGCCCGACGCGAGGCGCCGGTCAGCCTGGCGGCATAGATGGCATAGGCGGCAAAGGAACAACACACCAGCCTTATCCGTGAGGTACCGAACCGTTTCCCGGCACGCAAGGGTGCCGGGAGGCACCACTGCGCCTGACAAAAATGACAATCGGGGCGCATCATTCCGACCGAGGAGACAAAAATGGCAACCCAGAACGAGAAAGCCGTTAGACAGGTGGTGATGGCGTCGGTGATCGGCGCAACAATCGAATGGTACGACTTCTTCCTGTACGGCGTGGTCGCCGGCATCGTCTTCAACAAGCTGTATTTTCCGACCAGCGATCCGCTGATCGCGACCATGCTGGCCTACAGCACGTTTGCCGTCGGTTTCGTGACGCGCCCGCTCGGTGGCGTGATCTTCGGCCACTTTGGTGACAGGGTAGGGCGCAAGAGCATGCTGGTGATCACCCTCATGATCATGGGCATTTCCACATTCCTGATCGGGCTGGTGCCAACGTACGAGACCATCGGTATTGCGGCCCCGATCCTGCTGCTGATCCTGCGCGTGCTGCAAGGCATCGGGCTAGGCGGCGAGTGGGGCGGGGCAGTGCTGATGGCCTACGAGTATGCGCCCCCGGAAAAGAAGGGCTTCTATGCCTCGCTGCCACAAATCGGCCTGTCGATCGGACTCTGCCTGGCATCGGGCGTGGTGGCCCTGCTGTCGCTGACGCTGACCGACCAGCAGTTCCTGGCATGGGGTTGGCGTGTGGCGTTCCTGATCTCGGCCGGCATGGTGTTCGTCGGCATGTATATCCGGCTCAATGTAAAGGAAACCCCGGAGTTCGCAGCTGTCAAGCAGCGCAACGCCGAGACCCGGATTCCGTTTGTCGACATGATGCGGCGCTATCCGGGCAATATCCTCAAGGGCATGGGCGCACGCTATATCGATGGCGTGTTCTTCAATATCTTCGGCGTGTTTTCGATCAGCTACCTGACCGGTACCGTCAAGATCAGCCGCACCGAGGCGCTGGTAGGGGTCATGGCCGCCGCCATCGTCATGTGCATTTTCATTCCGTTGTTCGGCGCGCTGTCGGACCGCATCGGACGCACCCGTGTGTTCTTCTGGGGCGCACTGGCCACGGGCGTGGCCGCGTTCCCCGCCTTCTGGCTCATGCTCAATAGCGGACACAGCATGATGCTGATATGGCTGTCGATCGTGATCCCGTTCGGTATCCTCTACGCCGCGGTCTACGGACCGGAGGCCGCCCTGTTCTGCGAACTGTTCGACGCCAAGGTGCGCTACACCGGAATCTCCTTCGTCTACCAGTTCTCTGGAATCTTTGCCTCGGGTATCACGCCGATCATCGCCACGGCGCTGCTGAAGACGGGTCACGGCCAGCCATGGCAAATCTGTGCCTACGTATTGTTCGCCGGCGTGGTATCGGCATGGTCCGCGGCCATGATCGGGCGCCGTGTTCATCGCGATCCGATGCAAAGCAGCGGCGGTGCGCTGGGCAGCAGTGCGCGGTAAGCGCGATCTGGTACCACCAGTGTGCGTCTGCTGGGTCTAGTGGCGCCGCCGCGTCCAACGATATATTGGAACCAGCATGTGGGCAGTGGTGCCGCGCTCGGCCGGGGAGGGGGCGCCCCGAATGAACTGGCACCACTGCCCGCTGCATCTTCACGAATGACACGTTTGATGCCGCCGCCAATGCGGCCGCGGTTGGAGACCTTATGCTGCTGCTCAATCCGGGCCCCGTCACGCTGACCGAACGCGTGCGGCAGAGCCTGCTGCAAACCGACCTGTGCCATCGCGAAAGCGAGTTCTTCGACTTGCAGGACGAAGCGCGCCAGCGTCTGCTTGATATCTACGCGCTGGCGCCGGACCATTGGTCAGCGGTGCTGATGACGGGTTCGGGCACCGCCGCCGTGGAAAGCATGATCGCCGGGCTAGTGCCCGCACAGGGCAAGCTGCTGATCGTGCAGAACGGCGTGTATGGCGAGCGCATCGCGCAGATCGCCGCGCAATACCAGATCCCGCATACGCTGGTCACGCACGAGTGGATGGAAGCGCCGGACCTTGCGCGCATTGACGCCGCACTGGCCGCCGACCCCGCGATCACCCATGTCGCCGTGATCCATCATGAAACCACCACGGGCCGCCTGAACGACCTGCCGGCCATCGACCAGCTTTGCCAGGCACGCGGCAAGCGCTTGCTGGTGGATGCAGTCAGCAGCTTCGGCGCCGAAGCCATCGACTTCAGCGGCAATATCGACGCGGTGGCAGCCACGGCCAACAAGTGTCTGCACGGCGTACCGGGCGCGGCCTTCGTGATCGCGCGCCGCGCCGCGCTGACCCAGGCGGCCAGCCGCACGTACTACCTGGACATCGCGCGTCTGGCGAAACTGCAGGACCAGCGCAACACGCCATTCACGCCGTCGGTACACGCGTATTACGCGCTGGTGGAAGCGCTGCGCGAGCATCAGGACGAGGGCGGTTGGCAAGGCCGGCATCAACACTACGCCGCATTGGCCGAACAGGCCCGCGCCGGCCTGGCCACACTCGGAATCGCCGCCTTGTGGCCGTCCACGCAATCGTCGGTGGTACTGCGCGCGTACAAGCTGCCGCAGGGCATCAGCTACGAACAGTTGCACGACGGATTGAAAGCACGAGGTTTCGTGATCTATGCCGGCCAGGGCGGCCTGTCGTCGCAATTGTTCCGTATCTCGACCATGGGCGCGCTGACGAGCGCCGACATTGATCGGTTGATCGAAGGGTTCGGGGCGTTGACGCAGTGACAGGGCAGGGCCACGTCGTGGCTCGCCAACGCAACAATTCCATCACTTCGGGAAACTGTGGCCGCAAAAGTTGTAACAGCCAATGCTGCCTTTGAAGACGTAGCGCTATCGTTGCATTCAGTTTGAGGTGCTTATGTGAGCGCGAGCAATGATCTCGGCAAGTCTGTTGAGGGAGCGATCATGGCAATTCGACGTGAAGTGCCCGGTGTGCGTCCGTATGACGGCCCGGCCGGGGGATGGGGAGCACTGCGGGCAACTACCCAGGCAATCCGCACGCAAATGGATAGCGTGAAGGCACCGATAACGCTACTCAGGACCAACCAGCCAACCGGTTTCGATTGTCCGGGGTGTGCGTGGCCCGACAAGGAACACCGCTCCACCTTCCAGTTCTGCGAGAACGGTGCCAAGGCGGTCACTTGGGAAGCCACTTCCAAGCGCGTGCGTCCCGACTTCTTCCAGGCCAATACGGTGACATCGTTGCTGCACATGTCGGATTACCAGCTCGAAGACATGGGCCGGATCACCAATCCGATGGTGTACGACCGGCCTACGGATACATTCCGGCCGGTTGAATGGGCGGATGCATTCAAACGCATTGGGGAAATCCTGCGAGGCCTGGGCCCGGAAGAAGTTGATTTCTATACATCGGGAAGGGCCTCGAATGAAGCGGCATATTTGTATCAGCTGTTCGCACGCGAATACGGTTGCAATAACTTCCCCGACTGTTCGAATATGTGCCATGAGCCAACCAGCGTCGGTTTGCCATTATCGATAGGCATCGGGAAGGGGACCGTCTCGCTCGATGATTTTGACAAATGCGAGCTGATTATCTCGATTGGCCATAATCCGGGGACCAATCATCCGCGCATGATGGGGACGTTGCACGAGATCTCCCGGCGTAATGTGCCGATTATTGTCTTCAATCCCCTGAAGGAAAGGGCGCTGGAGAGATTTGCCGATCCGCAAAACTGGCTGGAAATGGCAACCTACGGCTCCACCCAAATCGCCTCCACGTACTACCAGGTAGCAGCTGGCGGCGACGCCGCTGCCCTCAAGGGCATTATGAAGGCGCTCTTGGCGATGGAGGCCGGCCAGGGAAATATCCTCGACAAGGATTTCATCGCCTTATATACCGAAGGTTTTGATGCGTTCGCAGAGGACCTGGCAGCGACCTCCTGGGAAGACATCGAGAAGGCGAGTGGGCTGACCAGAGCGGATCTCGAGTCAGTTGCCGAGCTCTATGCCAAGTCCAATGCGACAATTGTCACCTACGGCATGGGCGTGACGCAGCACAGCAGGGGGACGGCGAACGTTCGGTTGATCGCAGATCTGCTTTTCCTGCGCGGCAATTTCGGCAAGCCAGGGGCGGGTATCTGTCCGCTTCGCGGGCACTCGAACGTGCAAGGCAACAGGACAGTCGGGATCACGGAAAAGCCGTCGGAGAGTTTTCTCCAGCGAATCGAGGACGCGCTTGGCTTCAAGCCACCACGCGAGCACGGGCGCGATGCGGTGAAAGCCATGCAGGCGATGGTAGAAGGCAAGTCGAAGGCGCTGATTTGCCTGGGGGGAAACTTTGCGGTGGCACTGCCTGACGCGGATCAGTCCTTTCCAGCGATGGGCAAGCTCGACCTCAGCGTGCATATCGGCACGAAACTCAATCGCACCCATCTCTTGGTGGCCAGGGAAACCTATCTTCTCCCTTGCCTTGGTCGAACCGAACTGGATATCCAGGCTAGCGGCCCACAGTCGGTCACCGTCGAGGATTCAATGTCGATGGTGCACGCTTCGGCCGGCAAGTTGACGCCCGCGTCCGAACATCTTCGCTCGGAGCCGTCGATAGTCGCGGGAATGGCCGAGGGTACATTACCAAACAGTAAGGTGCCCTGGTCGGAACTCGTCGCCGACTATGACAAGATTCGCGACCTGATCGAAAAAACAGTACCTGGTTTCGAGGACTTCAACGCGCGTATTCGCGTACCTGGCGGTTTTCGGCTGCCATTGCCTCCCACCGAACGCAAATGGACGACGCCATCGGGAAAGGCGGTTTTCTCAGTCTATGGGGGCGTGAAGGAAGACGCCGACGTCCTCGGCGCCCAGGATGTGCTGCGCCTCATGACGATTCGCAGCCATGATCAGTACAACACCACGATCTATGCGCTGGACGATCGATACCGCGGCGTGTTTGGTCGTCGGGATGTGGTGTTCATGAATGAGGCGGACATGGCGGGACGCGGACTTGAACATGGCGATATCGTCGATATCGAAACCGTGTTCTCAAGTCGCAAGTTGCATCTCAAGGGGCTGACCGCCATCGCGTATGACAACATCGTGCGCGGTTCGGTCGCCGCCTACTATCCCGAAGCCAATGTGCTGGTGCCACTCGAATATTTCGACCCGGACAGCGGTACGCCTTCCTACAAATCAATCCCGGTGCGCGTAGTACGCGCAGAACCGGATTGAACAGGCGCCCTCGCTGAAGAGGTTGAGTTGACGGCAGCCGCCACGCGCTCCTTGGCAATGTGCGAAAGGGGACATTCAGATTGTGAGGAGCGCCGAGATACTTTCCACTGGCACCTGCGTAAGTCACTCCGAGCAATCTTCGCACGGGGTCATGGGACTTTGAGTCAGTGGTATGAGCTTGGCGAACCGGTTAGCCTATCCAGGATAGGAAGTGCGCAAAAAGAGGAGTCAGAATCCCATGAAAAAGTCTTTTGCGCTGATCGCGGCCGCCACCCTGACCGGCACCGCATACGCCCAGTCGAATGTCACCCTATACGGGATCGTCGACGCCGGTGTCGAATTCAATACGAACGCAGGGAGCGCCGGCAACAGTCTCACTCGACTGACTTCCGGGAATCTGTCTGGCTCGCGCTGGGGATTGCGTGGGAACGAGGACCTGGGCAGCGGCCTGAAGGCCGTATTCGTTCTGGAAAGCGGATTCGACCTCGATACCGGCAATTCAGGGCAGGGTGGGCGCCTGTTCGGGCGCAATGCCTATGTTGGGGCGAACAGCCCCTACGGGTCGTTGCTGCTGGGCCGACAGCAGACAGCCATGCGCGAGTTCGGCAATGTCTATGACCCGGCGCAACTGGCCGACCGCTACGGCATCCTCTCGATCGCGCCAGAGTTTGGCGCACGTGCGGACAACTCCATCAAGTACGTTGGCCAGTTCGGCGGGTTGACCGCAATAGCCTTTTATTCGTTCCAGTCCAACGGAAACGAGGTGCCCGGCGCCTATGTGTTCGGTCGCGATTTCGGTGCATTCTTCAACTACACCAAGGGGCCATTTTCAATGGGCTTGTCCTACGACGATGCCCATGCCGGCACGCCTGCAAACCAGGCGCCAGTCTTCCGGCGCTATTCGGTGGCGGGTACGTACGCGACAGGGCCGGCGAAGGTAATCGCCGGCTACCGGCTCGCCAAGGCCCTCGATGGCGCCATGCTGCCGGGTGCCCAGGCTGCGAACACCGGATCGAATCTCTACTGGCTCGCGCTCGGGTATCAACTGACGCCGGCATTCACGGTAACCAGCGCGGCGTACTACCAGGATTTCCGTCAGACCGGTTCGGATCCTTGGTTGTTCTCCGTGATGGGCGACTATTCGTTGAGCAAGCGCACCGATATCTATGCATCGGTTTCGTATGCGCTCAACAAGGACAAGTCGCAACTAGGGGTCAATGGCTTCAACAGCGGATCGGGCTCGAGTGCCATTTTCAACGTGGAGCCAGGCGCAAACCAGTTCGGAGCGGTGGTGGGCATTCGTCACCGGTTCTGAGGATGGCCAGCGGTGGAGATTATTTCAGGAACCCTGAGGACTAGCCATGATTGCGCTAGCCCTCATTCTTTTATTTAACATAAGATAGATTCTTACTTCGAAAGACGTTGGCACCAAGTTGTAATGTCCGCTTATAGCCAAGTTCAAATGTCCGCCTGAGGCGTTTGTCCATGGTATTCAGCCTGCCCGGTAAAATGCAATGGAGACGCCAGAGGATGGCTAGACCCGAGGTCATTTCAGTAAGCATGCAGGAGTTAGACAGGCTCAAGACCGTCCAGGCGGTTGATCGGCAATTCCGGCAGCTGCTGGAACGGTACAGATGGAACGCGGCGTAGGCGCGGGCGCCCACCTGGCAAGAAGTCGCAGTGGTCGTTGGACCAGAATGACATGCTGGAGGCGCTGCAGCGGCTGCAGCGGCTGCAGCGGCTGCAGAAGCAGTCATGGCCACTCAACGGGACACAGAACTGATCTACAAACGGGCAAACAGCGTTGCCGGTCTTCTGTGCCCTATAGATCGAGTCTGCTTCTAAACGCTTGTTTGTGTGGCGAGGCCTTGCCCATGAGCATCAGTAACGGAATAGCCAACAATGGACTAATCCCAAGCGCAACAAGAACCCATCTCCACCTTGATCGGCCGTAAGTGGAAGCAAGGGATCCACACACACTGGAAAATAGCACCCAGAGCGGGATCACAAATGACAGCACCAACAAAGCCATATAGAAAATCATTGAGGTTCCGCTTCCTCAGTTGAACACCGGTTGGACCGCTATTTGTCGAGCACCGAATGCACTTCCATGTCAATCGACCGATGAAGACTCCCCTACTCTCCCTCGCCGTATTGCTAGTTGCCATCGTGGCCGTAGCAGGATGCTCGGACCGAAACTCGTCCTCACAGAAGGCTGCGGAAAACACTCCAATTTCAGCGAATGTACCGCGCACTGACGAATGGCTCGGCAAGTGGACCGGCCCGGAAGGCACGTTCCTCGAGCTGGCTGGTGGCCATGGCAAGTACGACGTCACCGTGCAGAATCTCGATGGTCCGCGCAAGTTTGAGGGCCGGTATGCCGATGGCGGTATCGAATTCGACCGCGACGGGACCAGGGAGGCCATTCGCGCCACCAATGGCGCCGGGACCGGCATGAAATGGCTCGCAGACAAGAAGAACTGTTTGACGGTTCGCGCGGGTGAAGGCTACTGCAGGGACTGAGCACGCGAAGCATGACTATTGGGGTGCGAATCCCGAGAGACGTATCTGGGAGTACTGGAACTCGTTCACGCGGCTCCGACTTGCATCAGGGCGCTGACATGAGCCGCCGTACTCGTGGCCAATGCGTCCAGGCTATAGCCCCCTTCCAGGATCGATACGATGCGACCGTCGCACGTCTTGTCGGCGATCTGCATCAGTTCTCTGGTGACCCAATGAAAGTCGCTGTCCTCCAGGTTCATGCCAGCGAGGGGATCCAGGCGGTGCGCGTCGAATCCAGTGGAGAGAATAAGTATCTCGGGGGCGAACGCCGCTAGCGAGGGAAGTATGTGGGCTGAAATTGCCTCACGGAATTGCGTCGAATCGCAACCGCGAGGCAACGGAACGTTGACGATATTGTGGTTCACCCCTGTTTCGGACCGCGCGCCCGTACCGGGATAGAAAGGCGACTGGTGGCTGGACGCATAGAACAGCTCCGGACGGTCGAAGAATGCGGTCTGGGTTCCATTGCCGTGATGCACATCGAAATCGACTACAGCGACGCGCTCGAGCTTGTGGACCTCATAGGCATAGGCTGCCGCGATCGCTGCCTGGTTGAAAATGCAAAATCCCATCGCCTTCGCCGGTTCAGCGTGGTGGCCGCACGGCCGCGTCGCGCAAAACACGTTGCGCGCCTGGCCATCCATCACTGCATCGACACCCGCGCAGGCCGCGCCGACGCAGCGCATGACGGCCTCCCATGAACCCGGCGACATGACTGTATCGCCCGCATCGAGCGGCGTGTATCCCCGGGTGGGAACGCTTTGCGCGATCTCGTCGATGTAGTCCTCATCGTGAATCAACCGCAACTGCTCGACGGTGCCCATCGGCGCATCGCGCCATGCCAGCGAAGCGAAGTCCGGCGTTCGCAGCGCATCCACAACGGCTCTCAGGCGTTCGGGTGACTCCGGATGGTGCGGACCGGGGCGGTGCTCCAGACACGCGGTGTGGGTATAAATAATCGTAGTTGTCATGTTCGGCTGTACTCGGTTTCAACCGGCGACTTTCCCTACATCGCATATCGGTGGGCTATGCCGATCAGAACGGCGCCCTTCTGATATGCAATATATCAGAACATTTCCATGCGGGCACACAAGGGATGATTGCAGGTCATCGCCCCCTGTTTCAGGCGCACACGCAACAGGGGCCTGTTCCAGACAAGTAAAAGTCTTGTACGCCAACTGGCATTTACCCCGAGAAGCCGCCTGCACAGAATAGGACTCACCATCGCGCAACTTGCTGCGCGGTTAATCAAGGTGGTGACGATTCGAGGCTCGCCGGCTGGGTGCCGGCCTATGTGGACGGGGCAGCCTGGCGAACACAGGTCTGATTGCCAGGTATCTTGCATTGCGGCAGCACTTATCGCTCCTCCAAACGAGGCTTATCGCCAACAGGAGCTTGTATGCCCAAAGACATTCCTCAAACGCCGTCGCGTCGGCAATTCATCGGCGCTGCCGCCGCGACCCTTGCCGCAGGCTCATGGAGTGGGCTCGCTTTCGCGGACCCGCGGAAATCCATCACTGAAGCCGCACCTCCCAAGTCTGGCGACAAGACCACTATCCGCCCTTTACGCGTCAACGTTCCGGAAGCGCAACTCACCGACCTGCGGGGGCGCATCAAGGCCACGAGGTGGCCTGAGCGCGAGACGGTCACGGACGCATCGCAAGGCGTCAAGCTCGCAACAGTGCAGCACCTTGCCCACTATTGGTCGACGGGGTACGACTGGCGCAAGGTTGAAACCAGACTCAACACCCTCCCCCAGTTCATCACAGAGATCGACGGCCTCGACATTCATTTCATCCACGTCCGCTCCAGGCATGCAAACGCCTTGCCCGTCATCGTCACCCACGGCTGGCCCGGATCGATCATCGAGCAATTGAAAATCATCGATCCGCTGGTCAACCCGACGGCCCATGGCGGCAATGCTTCGGACGCCTTCGATGTCGTGATCCCATCGCTCCCAGGCCACGGACTTTCAGGCAAGCCAACTGCCTCCGGCTGGGATCCCGCCCGTATCGCCCGCGCCTGGATCACTCTGATGAAGCGCCTTGGATATACGCGGTATGTTGCCCAAGGCGGCGACTGGGGCAATGCGGTGACGGAGCAGATGGCGCTTCTCACGCCTCCTGAATTGCTCGGCATCCATACCAACATGCCCGCCACGATCCCGGACGGCATTGCAGACGCACTGAAATTTGGTGGTTCTGTACCGACTGGTCTCTCGGCTGACGAAGCGCACGCGTACGAACAGCTCGACAATTTCTACAAGCATGGCCTGGGCTATGCGCTGGAGATGGCGAACCGGCCGCAAACGCTTTATGCCTTGGCGGACTCGCCGGTTGGCCTTGCCGCCTGGATGCTCGATCACGACGCCAGCAGCCAGGCGCTAATTGCGCGCGTCTTCGACGGCCAGTCAGAGGGGCTTACACGCGATGACATTCTCGACAACATCACGCTCTACTGGCTAACCAACACCGCTATCTCATCGGCTCGCCTGTATTGGGAAAACAAGCTGAATTTTTTTGCACCCAAGCACGTGTCCATCCCGGTTGCCGTTAGCGTCTTCGCCGACGAGATCTATGCCGCGCCCCGGAGTTGGGTAGCGAAGGCATATCCCAGGCTAATCCACTTCAACCGCCTCGAAAAAGGCGGACACTTTGCCGCGTGGGAGCAGCCAGTCGCCTTCACAAACGAGTTACGCACAAGCTTCCGGTCGCTGCGCTAAAGGCAACGGCGCGGACACTGCCGTCGCGGTGTTGTCCGCGCTGACTTCGAAAGGATGCTGCCCGAAGCGAGGCGGCTTCAGCGCAAAGGCGCCATGCGAGGACGTATGTACGTCGAGGCATAGGGCAACTCGTCGCGGGTCCTTGAAACAGACGTTATTTGGTACTAAGTAGAAACACCATGCCGTCCGGACCGTAGCGCCACGCCCGGCCCGTCGACATTGCGATGTACTGAAGGTACATCGCTTCCGCTTCAGCCAAGCTGATACTTTTCCCTCGCGAGATGGCCGATACCGATGCGGTCCAGCACTGGAAGCGGGCACATGAAGGTCACGCGAACCGTGCCAGGAAGTCTGCTAATGTCGATCGATCCGGCGATCGTGGCGCGATTGAGCACTTCGTCGTAAGGCAGGCCAGTGACATCGGCCGCGCGCTGCAGGCCATTCTTCGTTGCGACGTTCAAATCGACGCCGCTACCGATGAACGTGATCGGCGCCGACTCCTCGATCTGAACCTGCCCCCAGCGTGCGCCGAGCTCGCCCACCCTCCGCCGCTCCTCTTGCGACATCGGGCGCGCCAGGGGCGGCAGATCCTCGAGATTCTGGAACAGGACCGGCCCGTCAAGCGTCAGGTGCTTGATGACCTCGACCTGGAGTTCAGTCTCCCCTGACACGTCGGTAGCATGTCCAGCGATCTCGCCATTTCCCTGTTGCGCGTGCATGTCACCAAGATAGACCCCTGCGCCCGGGACCTTGACCGGGCAAATCAGGATCGCGCCTTCGCGCACCGTGTTGGTATCCATATGGCCGTCGGTCTTGGCGGCATGCAGCTCGTCGCGGGTCATCGAGAACCGGTGCGGCGCGCCTACCAGGTGCTGCCCAAAGTCGGCGCAGTTGTGGGAGTCCGGGAGATCGCGCGCCGGCGTTGTACCAATATTGCCGAGGAACGGCCGCATGCGAGAAGCCACGCCCGCCATATCGGCGCGTGCCAGCGACAGGATCGAATGCTGCGCTGCCAGTTCAGGCAGCGCGGACATCTCCGAAGCCTTGCCAGCCAGCCGATCTGCAATCTCCTGGTTGACTGTGAGACTGAGTTGACTCTCGTGGTCGAACACGACGACATATCCATGACTGAATCGAAATGCGCTGACCTCCGCACCACAGTTGTCGCAGCGGATAGCGTCGTCGCCGATCCCTTCGACGTGGCTTGCCGGGTGCTCGACGCCACATTGCGCGCAGACCTTTGCCACGAACGGATCGCCATGGTAACGGCCTTCGACAAACTCCATCACACCCGATGATGTTGCGAACGAACTGACACGCATTCGCCGAATTTTCAACGCCACTGCATCGCCAACTTCGGCGCCTGCGATCGACACAGGCTGAGTCACTTCGTGGCCACCCTCGAAAGCCGGGGTGATCATCGGCCCCCAGCAGCCTGGCGGTGTTCCTGCCATAAGCGTTCCGCCATCGGCGAGGGGTCCCAGCATTGGTTGGCTTGGGCCGATCACGCCGTGGGTGTAGGTCTCGACCCGTAGCCAATCCACAATATTCCGGTCGATCTTGTTCGCGATAGTTGTCATGAAGTGCTGCCTCCGGTTTGACTTTTGGTATGGAATGCGTCAGGACGGCTGAAAATTCCGATGGCTCGTACTGACGACACGCGTTCGGGACAGTTAAACGCGCCGATGTATCGCCCCAGTAGCCCGCCTCCCCTGCATTGGTCAGCACACGTATCCACATCTCCATCAGATACAGTGCGATACAGCGATATGGGTCAATCGACGTGCTGGTCAACGACGCCGGCTACGGGCATGAAAGAACCATGGAAGAGTCTTCGCTGGAAGATCTTCGCAGGCACTTCGACGTTAATGTGTTTGGGGCTGTGGCAATGATGAAGGCCGTTTTGCCGGGGATGCGACGTCGGCGAACGGGAAGCAGGCTTGGGGCCCTGCCAAGGCCTTGCCGTACTACTGTTGCTCGTTGAGGTTAAGGGCGCACCGACCAGCCTGCTCCTGCCCCGTCAATGCCGACGCGTAAAATCGCGTTGCATCAAGCCATGCAAAAGGCCAAACCGCAGGCCTGGCTCGGATGCCTGCATCTCCTCGATGCCAAACACCTTGAATACCGCCAGCATCACGGCGAGGCCACCTGGCAGCGCTTCCAGACGTTGATGCTTGAGGCCGTTGAGTTTCAGCCGACGAAGATGCCCAGCCTCTAGCAAGTGCAGCGATAGCCGCAACAGCCCATCGTACGTAATGGCGTCCCGACCACGCGTGTTCAGATCATTGCATCGCAGGACTCGCGCAAGCAGACGAGCCGTGCCTGAAGACCCGATGGCGCGCTGCCAGGGGTAGTCTTGAAAGCGCGCGGCCGCCTTCCCGATTTCCTCCCCTGCTATCCGCTCCGCCAACTGCATGTTGCGTGCATCGAGCACGCCGTCAGGAAAGAAGCGTCTGCCGAATGTGCCACTGCCGATCGGTACGCTGTCCGCTACCAGAAGACGTTCGCCGTGACCAACGACCAATTCTGTCGAGCCACCGCCGATATCGATCACCAATCGTGTGGTGTTTCCGTCCGGCATAGTATGTGCGATGCCGGCATAGACCAGGCGCGCCTCCTCGTGGCCGGAGATCACATCGATTTGGAAGCCAAGGTGTTGCTCTGCTTTGGCAAGGAATACGGCGGCATTGCTTGCCACGCGCACGGTGTTGGTAGCCACCGCCCGTACACGGTTGGCCTCGAAGCCGCGCAACCGTTTGCCGAAGCGCTCCAGCGCCAGCCAGCCCCTCTCAAGCGAGGAGTCGTCCAACTCCGAGCCACGCAGGCCATGTGAAAGGCGGACCGGTTCGCGGAAGGACGCCACCTTCTTGATGACATGACTCGGCGCACGTTGGCCGATCATCATGCGAAACGCATTGGAGCCAAGGTCTACTGCGGCATAGAACGGGGTTGTCATACGGAGTGTGGAGGCAGTCCAAGCGCGGAGCTTGCGCCAGCCCGATCTGTGGAGATCGCGGATAATGCCGCACGAATTGCTACAGTTTGATGACAGGAGTTGGCGTCACTGCAAACCAGCGTACGTCAAAGGAGGAAAGCCCGGCTCGGGCAGTGCGCCGGTGTCTGGTCGCCCCCCCCTTGTACAAGCTCGTGATTAATTAGTCGGGCAATTCCCTCACGCCTTCGAAGGTTCGCGCCATGCGTTGGCACAGCGCGCGAGGGTCTTTCGACTAACCTACACTGACATCGCCAGGCTATGACTTCGGCGGCCGGCCGGTCTTGACGGTTTCGAGTTTTGCTACGGCAGCCAGCAATTCCTTCGGCGACTTGTTCGCCAGCAACAACAGGCCCGCACGAAGGATCTCGCTCTTCTTGATCTGTACACCTGCCTCCAGGCAGCGTTCCTTCACCGTGCCGATCTTCAGATAATCAGATTTCGGCATCGTGAAGCTGTCTCGCACGACCTTGTCCCGACCCGGCACTGCCTTCTTCGCCGACTTCGACTTCTCTGCCCTGGACTTCTGGACCTTGGAGGCGACGCCTTTGCTTGGTACTTGCTCTTTGGTCTTTTCAGCCTTCTTCTTGGCTAAGGGCTTCGCCTTGGCCTCGGACTTCGCTTTGGCTACAGGCTTCGCCTTTGCCTCGGGCTTCGTTTTGGCTACGGGCTTCCTTTTGGCTGCAGGCTTTGCCTTGGCCTCGGGTTTCGCTTTGGCTGCAGGCTTTGCCTTGGCCTCGGGTTTCGCTTTGGCTGCAGGCTTTGCC
>NZ_DBHKYV010000049.1:21180-57148 GCF_057315035.1 Cupriavidus sp.
CTGCAGGCTTTGCCTTGGCCTCGGGTTTCGCTTTGGCTGCAGGCTTTGCCTTGGCTTCGGGCTTCGCTTCGGCTATCGGCTCTTCCGTGCCCTCGGCTCCCATCTTTGCTTCAGTTTTCTCCTCGCCTTCTGGCTTCTCCATTGTTACGGCCTCCGGCTTCTCCGTAGCTTCGGGGTTTCCTTCAGCTTCGGATTGCTTCTTGTCGGTTTCGGCGCTGGTTGGGAAGTAAAACACCTGATCCGTTGGGGCCTTGATGGTCGGAGAGTTCACGTTGAGTTTCGGGCAATGAATTGGAAAAAGAGTATATATCGTTTTAGCATGTAGGAGTCGTCGCGTCTTGCGGTATCTGGTTCCGGCAGTCGGGTAGTGTTTGCACCCGAAACGCAGGATTTTGGGTCTCTGAGCATCTCAGCACGGCCCTCGACGATGGCCGATCTGGCTTTGGTGGTTCCGAGCGCATAACCGCTGGCGTCCCGTTGCCCGACTCCGCGTTTGAACGCATCGACAAGGCGTGGGGAGATCAGATCAGGAGGCCGTCTGGCGCCATGGTCTGGGCGCCCAGGAGCGCATCGCATCCTTGAGTCGAAGAACAGTCGTGGCCGGCTGCGTCCTGAGCAGTTATTGCAGCGACGACCGGAAGACAGTCAGTCGGATCATCTTCCGGCCCTAGACCGAGTAGGCCTTGCTCGTCCGGCCAACGGTGGCGGGCTTGCGCGAGATCTGCAGGAACAGCACAAGACCGGCGAGCGTCAGCGCAAAGCCGGCCCACACTGCTGACAGCAGCCCATGGCCCTGCGCGATGGCCTGCCCGCCTGTCCAGGCGCCAATGGCGTTCGCCACGTTGAGGGCGGCCAGGTTCATCGCGCCCATCAACGTCGGCGCATCCGGAGCGGCTTGGGTGAGCCGGACCTGGATGGTCGGGATCGCGACCATCATCGTTGCGCCCACCGCAAACAGACCGGCCATCAGGACACCGGCGTTCTGACCGCCCATCGCCAGCAGCGCCAGGGCGACCAACGCGCTGCCGAAACCGGCGACCAGGCCCCGCGTGGGGTGCCGGTCGGCCAGCCGACCGCCGAGGACGTTACCCGCCGTCATGCCGACGCCGAAGATGCCCAGCGCAATCGGAATCCAGCGCTCGCCGAGCAGCGCGCCATCGGTGACGAGTGGGCCGACGAAGGTGTAGACGGCGAAGATGCTGGCCACGCCCAAGGCGGCCACCGCCACCATCGCCCAGACGGCCGGGCGGTTCAGGGCCCGAAGCTCCTGCAGCACCGGCCCGCCGTCCAGCGCGTTGGAACGGGGCACCCAGGCCCATAGTGCCAGCAGCGACAACAGGCCCAGTGCCGACACGGCCAGATAGGCATTGCGCCAGCCGAGGGTCTGGCCCATCAGCGTGGCCAGCGGCGACCCCACGATGGTGGCGACGGTCAGGCCCGTCATCACCAGCGCAAAGGCGCGCCCACCCTTCCCCGGCCCGACGATGTAGGTGGCCACCACGGCCCCGGCGCCGAAGTAGGCCCCTTGCGGAATGCCGCTCAGGAAGCGCGCCAGCGTGAAGCTGACCAGGCCGGTCGCCACCGCCGACAGCACATTACCCAGCACGAAGACGCCCATCAAGGCTAACAACAGGTGCTTGCGGTTCAGCTTGGCGGCCAGGATCGTGACGGCGGGACCGCCGAGCACCACGCCCAGCGCGTAGGCCTCGATGGCGTGCGTGGCGCTGGTGAGGTCGAGTTCCAGGCTCGCGGCAAACTGTTGGAGCAGACCCATGCTGGCGAATTCGGACGTACCGATCGAGAAGGTGCCGAGCGCCAGTGCGAGCAGGGTCAACGTTCTGCGGCTGATCTGGCGCGCGTTTGTGCGGTGCGTCTTGGTCGAGGCGCGTTGGGTTTCGTAAGCCTGGTTGAGCATGACGGTTTTCCTGCGTGGTGGTTCAAGACAGGTTTCAGATGCCATTCGGCAGCGGTGCATCCGGATGCACCAGTCCGGCCTGGCGCAGTTCGCGCCAGAAGCCGACTGGCACCTGCGCGTCCAAGGCAGCGCGGTCCTCGGCGATGCGCTCCGGGCGGCTCGCACCAGGGATCACGGCTGCCACTGCCGGATGGGCCAGCGAGAACTGCAGGCCTGCGGCCTTCATGGTCACGCCGTGGCGATCGGCGATCGTCTTGATCGCCTGCACGCGTTCCAGAATCGCTGGCGTCGCCGGGGCGTACTCGAAGTTGGGGCCGCCTACCAGCGCGCCCGAGCTGTAGGGCCCGCCGACCACGATGCCCAGGCCGCGGGCGGCCACCTGTGGCATCACCCGCTGCAGGGCCCTTGAGTGGTCCAGCAGCGTATAGCGACCGGCCAGCAGGAAGCCGTCCGGCTGCGGGCCCTGCAGGTCGAGCAGCAGTTCGATGGGCTCGACCCGGTTCACGCCAAGTCCCCAGGCGCGGATCACGCCTTCGTCACGCAGTCGGTCCAGCGCCTTGAAGGCCCCCTTGCGTGCGGTCTCGAACACGCCGAGCCACTCGTCACCGTAGAAGTCCTGCGCGACGTCGTGTACCCACACGATGTCGAGCCGATCGGTTTTCATGCGCTGCAGGCTGTCCTCAATCGAGCGCAGCGTCGCGGCCTCGGAATAGTCGTTGACGATCCGGTTGGCGCGGCCGTGCCGGAACACGTCGCCCTTCTCGCCCAGGTCTCGGGCGGTGACGTCCTCGACCTCGTCCAGGACCAGGCGCCCGACCTTGGTGGCCAACACCATGCTGTCCCGGTCGCGGCCGGCCAGCGCGTCGCCCAGGCGCGCTTCCGCGAGGCCGGCGCCGTAGAACGGCGCGGTGTCGAAGAAGCGGATGCCGTCCTGCCAGGCGGCATCGACGGTTGCCTGTGCCTCGGCTTCGGGAATGGCGCGGAACATGTTGCCCAGCGGTGCGGTGCCAAAGCCCAGGCGGCCAGGGATGAGGTTCTTGAGGGACATGGTGCTCTCCGTTCGGTGGTGGGATGAGCGAATGATGGGCGCCGGACAGAGATTCATCCAATTTATTTCATATAATCAAGTTTTATTGCTGACGATATATATGTCGATGCGATACGACCTGAACCTGCTACCGATCTTCGTGGCGCTGATGGAGGAGCGCAGCGTGACCCGTGCCGCCGACCGCCTGGGCATGACGCAAGCGGCGCTATCGAATGCGCTGTCACGCCTGCGCATCGTGCTGCAGGATCCGCTGTTCATCCGTGAACGCTATGGCATGCGACCCACCGCGAAGGCCGAGCAGCTCGCGCCTGCGCTGACCCAGGCGCTGGCAGCGATGGACACGGTGGTACTCGGACAGCGGGCCTTCGACCCGTCGCGCGCCGATCAGGTCGTCACAATCGCGGCGAACAGCTATGTGGAGTTCGTGCTGGTGCCGGCGTTGGTCGCTCGGCTGAGCGCACTCGCGCCGGGCATCCAACTGCGTACGCTGCCCTTCGGCACCGACCTCGCGGAGACTGGCGTGATCTCAGGCACCACCGCGATGGTGCTGGGCCGGCTCAGCGATGAGCCAGATAACCTCGTCGTGCAACACATTGCAGATGATGGCCTGGCCTGCGTGGTGCGCGCCGATCATCCGACGATTGACAGCCGGATCACGAAGACACAGTACGAACGACTGAAGCACGTCAATGTGCTGCCCCCAGGCCGCCTGCGCGCCGGGCTCTTCCAGGCCCTGGACCGCCAGGGACTCAAGCGGGAGGTGGTGGTGTCGGTCACGCACTTCGCGTCCATTCCCGAGATCGTCTCGGCCACCGACTATTGCGCCACGCTCCCCCAACTGATTTGCCGGCGCCTGACCCACGACGCAAGGCTGAAGGTACTGCCCGCGCCTGTGGACCTTGGAACCTTTCCGCTGCACATGGCATGGCACGTGCGCTATCGACAGGATCCGGCGCACATCTGGCTGCGGACCCTGGTCGCCGACGTGGCGAGTTCGCTTTGATGGTATGCGGTCTGGAGAGCGTGAGCGATCCAGCGACCGCATTGGAATCCGCAGGTCGCAAGCCTGACTAGAACCCCGCCTCCCGGATGCCGACACTCAGTACATTACGCAGCCAGTCGCCGAGACGGCTGCGAGACTCCCCGGCAAGGTAGACGCGCCCGCGAAGTTCCATCAACGACGGCAGTGGGTCGGACAATTCGATCTGCACCAGATAGAGCGCCGCCTCCGGCAACAGCACACCCTGTTTCTCCACTGCCGCGATCGGGCCACCGTGTGGCGTAGTGAGCTGCGGAGAAGGTATCTGTGCGCTGCGGGAAGGAGAAATGGCGCGGATCACGCCGCAGTAACGGTCCGGCTGTGCCTCGGCGTAAAAGCAGGCGCGTGCACCGTGACGCAAGTACTGGACGTCGGACTCGCTCACGTAGGCATCCACTTGCCAATGCGATGGGTCGACCAGGCGACCCAGTACCTGCTTCGGACTCACCCACGAGCCCTCGCGCACGTCGTCCGGCACGTCGACCCAGGCGCCGTCGAAAGGTGCCACCAGTAGCAATCGACGTTCTTCCGCCTGGACCGCGCGCACGCGCGCGAGGCTTTGCTGCAGCGCCTCTCGTGTGGCGGCCTGCTGTTCGATACCACGGCGCAAGTCCAGCAGTCCGGTGAGCCGCGCGTCATTGCCCGCCACGCTGGCCTTGGCGGCGAGAGTTTCGCTGGCGAGTTCGGGCTGACGAAGCTGGATCAGCGGCGCGCCCGCCTTGACCGTACCCGCCGGCGTACGCGTGATCATCTCGGCGGGAACTGGCGAGTAAGCGGTCCACTGGCTCGCGCTGTGCGCCACGGCCGGCGCACGCACCCCGGTTGGCCAAGGCACGGCCAGCGCAGCGACGAGTGCCGCGAAACCGGCGAGCAACAGGCCGCGACGCAGCCGCGGCGTCTGGGCACGGCGTCGGATCCACACGGTCAGCTCCCTCCAGATTGGCATGGCGATAAAGAACGCAATCTCCACGGCGAACAGGAACACACCTAGCGCCTTGAAGAACAGGTGATAGACCACCAACGCAATGCCGAGGAACACCACCAGCCTGTAGCACCACGTTACCCAGGCGAAAGCGATCAGCTTGCGACGCAGCGTTGCCGGCAACGGCTCGGGCCACGGATCGTGCCAACCCCACAGCAGGCGCCGCAGCGCGGTGCGGGCCAATGCGCCGGCGCGCTCGTGAAGATTGGGCAGGTCGAGCAGGTCAGACAGGATGAAATACCCGTCGAAGCGCATGAACGGACTGGCGTTGAGCGCAAGGGACAAGACCCAACTGGTCGTGGCGAGATAGAAGCAAGCCTGGCGTGCCGGGCCAGGCGTCAGCAAGGCCCAGCACAACGTGGCGAGTCCCGCGATGATGAGTTCGGTCAGAATGCCGGCGCTGGCGATTGCAAGGCGTTGGCGCGCCCGGGTCAGCCGCCACGACTCGCTGGTGTCGGTATAGAGCATCGGCCACATCACCAGAAACGCCACGCCCATATGCCCTACCCGTACACCAAAATGCGTGGCTACCAATGCATGGCCGAGTTCGTGCAGCGTCTTGGCCACAACCAGTGCGCATGCGAAGCCCACCGCGCCTTCCAGCGAGATGGATTCGAACAACGTGTGGCGGAAGGTGTCCCACTGTCGCAGCGTCAACGCTATCCCGACCAGTGTCAGCGCAATCACCGCCCACGCGGTGGATGGCCGGAATACCCATTGCAAGTGGGCGTACAGCCATTGCATGCGGTACGTGGGGCGCAGCAGCGGAATGCGGAAGAACAGGTAGTGATGCAGCCACCATCGCCAGGTCAGCCACGCGCGCGGCGCGTGCGCGGCCGCCATGTCCTGGCTGCGGCCGGGTGCGGGCCGCAGCAGCAGATTGGCCTGCAGGAATGCGGCAAAGGCGAGTACCTGTCCGCCAAGGGCTTGCAATGGCGTCGTATCACGTATCTGCCGCGCGGCGGCGGACGGCACGAGGTGCCAGCGTTGCAGGCATTCGAATTCCAGCCAGCCGATGCGGAAGTGCCGGTTGCGCACCGGATCCTCGATGATCCACGCCGGGCTGCCGTCGGCATGCGCGGCACCGGGGAAGATGCGCAGGTCTTCACGCACCGGTGGCAGCGGCAAGTCTTCCGGGCTGGGTTGGCTGGGGCTGGGGAAGGTGCTGGCCATGACGCGCTCACAGCCCCGTCAGCGCCCGCAGGCTGGCCAGCGGCCGACGCAGGATTTCGTAACCAAGCACCGACCATCCACCCTTGATACGTGCGGTGCCCTTCAGGCCGATGCGGGCCACGCCGGCCTCGGCGTTTTCGGTGGGGTCGATACTGGCACGCAAGCGGTAACTCGGCACGCCTTCCGGTGTCGGCACAGCCTGGTAACTGGTCTCGATCAATGTACCGGTCAGCGGGCTGAGTGGTCGCACCGTCAGGAACAGGCTCACCGGGGCCCCCACCGCCAGCGTCAGGGCATCGGCCACCGGAAGCTGGATCAGCATGGCGGGCCGTTCCGGATTGGCAAGCTGCATGATGCGCTCCCCGGTCACCACCGGCTTGCCGAGCCAGTCATTGATATCGGCGAACACGGCCACGCCATCGCGCGGCGCGAAGACGGTCTGACGCTGAAGCTGCGAGCGAATGGATTCCAGTTCCGCGCGGCGTTCCTCGGCCTTGCTCTGCAGCGTGGTGAGCTGGGCCTTGCTGTCGTCGTTCCGGAACGAATTCTGGCGTGCGGCAAGGAGTTCGGCATCGGCCACGGCAACAGCCTGAGTGGCGACCTCGAGCCGATGGGCTAGCGTGGTGTCATCCAGCGAAAACAGCGGCTGTCCCGCCTTGACCGGCTGGTTTGGCTTGACATGGATGACCTTGATGACGCCTTCAATAGGCGCGCTGATCATCTGCAGATCGAGCGATGTGATCTCGGCCGGCGCCAAGGCACTCTGCCGCACGGGGATCAGCGGCACCAGCAATGCGACGGCAATGGCGATGCGGCGCGTCCTTGTTCCCCACCAGCGCGACAGCTTTGGCTGGCGCCTGGACAGCATCTCCCAGTGATAGCCCCAGGCCTGCGACAGGCGCGTCATCACGATGCTGTGCCCCGCCGACGGCACCGCGTCGAGCAGAAAGACCGCCCAGCCCAACACCTGGCCGCCGCGCGTTTTCAGCGGCAGCGCCCATACGCCGCCCGTCCACCATTCCTCCCAGCCGCCGCGCACGATCTCGCTCGCCTGCGCGGCGTCCTCGGGTGTCAGCCATTGCGGCTCGCCGCTGGTCAGCCGCTCTTGCAGCCACGTGCGCGCGTGGCCAAGCCACACCACATAGGGAGACTGCTCGTCCAGCGACACCAGCCCCGAGATGTTGAGCAGCCGCAGACCGCCCGCATGCGCGTCGAATACCAGCGCCTGCCGGTAGCGCAGCAGCGGATAGGCATCGTTGGCGATATGGAAGCTCAACTGCTGTACCGTATCGGCCTGCCGCGACAGGCTTTCCAGCTCAGCGAGCTGCAGCAGCAGGACCACGTCACCCTGGGGCTGTGCCTGCATGGCGTCACCTCGCCTGCATGACCGCGGTGGCTGGCGGGAACTGCGCGATGCCGCTCATGCCCGGTAACAGATCGGCCGCCGGTGCCTGCAGGCGCCCTTCGATCTCGATGGACTGTGCCACCGCATCCACCCGCGAGTTCATGGCCGACACCCTCGCCCCATAGCTCTTTCCGGTCTCGGTGACGCTGATGGTGAACAACGTGCCGACTTTCACGGTGCGCAGCATGGTCGACGGGATATTCAGCCGCAGCTTGATCGGGCCGTCGCTGACCAGGTCGACCAGCGGCGCCCCGGCATTCACGCTCTCGTGCGGCCGCACATAGACCTTGGCCACGCGGCCCGAGAACGGTGCCTCCACCGAGCAGTGACTCACCTGGGTCCTGGCCAGCGTCACGGCGGATGCCGCCCGGTCGGCCGCGGACTTGGCCAGGTTCAGCTCGGTGTCACCCACGGCGTCCAGCTTTCGGAGTGCGGACTTGGCCTGAAGCGTTTCAACGGCTCCTGCCAGTTCGGCTTCGGCCATGCCTTGCCGGGCCCGGGCTTCGGCGCAGTCCATCTGTACCAGCAGCTTGCCCTTGCCGACTGTCTGCCCCAGCGCGGCCAGCAGCTTGACGATGGTGCCGCTCATGGTGGCGGCGACCGTACTCTCCGGGTCGGCACTGAGCAGTACACGGATGGCGCCGGGGTCGGTACCGGGTGCCGTGTTTGGTGCGGCATTTGCCGGATTGGCCATCATCGCCATTGCGGCCACGGCCGCGAACGGCGGCAAGGCCAGGCGTAGCGCATTCCAAAAGTGAAAAGTTGCCAGCGGCGCGGTCATGGAGCGTTCGGGATTGGCTGGGATAGTTGGACGGGTTGTCCGCTCATGGACTGCGGCGGAACTGGCCGGGGGGGCACTAGTGGCGACATCCGGGCTACCTGCGAAACATTGGAGCCTTGCGAAACTTGCGATCCTTGCGAGACTGGCGACCCGGACGGCACCGTTGCCGGTGGCGGCGCCTGGAAGGTCTGCTGCTCCCAGCCCTGCAGCGTTTGTTCGATGCCAGCCGCCAGTGTCGCCACGTCGTGTGCTGCGATCTGGTCGGGCATCACATCAAGCCCTATCGAGTTGTAGAGCCGCCCCCAGGCCGCTTGCGCTTCGGAGTACGCCGCGTAGCGCTGGTACTGCGCCAGCAGCCAGCGCGCATCGGCACGGATAAACTCCAGCTTCGAGTCCGCCGACACCCGCGCGCTGGCTTCGGCGAAGTCGCGCATGCGGCCATCCACCTTCATGCTGCGATCGGCGAAGTCGAGTTGTTCGCGCGCAAGGTGGTAGCGTTGCACCGCCACGCGGACCTGCGTCAGCACCGCCATCGAAAGCGACAGCCGGCGCATGTCCGACACCTTGTTCTGTGCATCCTGTGCGGCGTCCAGCGCGGGCTTCTTCAGCAGGTTGAACAGGTTATACGACACCCGCACGCCTACCGCCGCCCACGTGTTGTTGAACAGCAGGTCGTTGGAGTCGTAGTGCCCGCCCAGATCGAGCGACAGGTTCGGCCACAATTCCGCCTTGGCGATCTTGATGTCGTTCTCGCTCACGCGTTTGCGATACCACTCCTCCATGACTTCGGGGCGGTTCTCCAGCGCGGCCTGCTCCAGCGCACCGATGTCGAAGCGGTCGAACGGCATGGCCAGTTCGGGGCCATCGGCCAGTTCGTACTTCTCGCCGGGCGGCATCGACATCAGCGCCGCCAGCTCCGCGCGGGCCAGTTCCAGGTCCTGCCGGCGCGTGGACAGCAGGCTCACCGCGTCGAGCAGCGCACGCTGGTATGCCAGTGCCTGCGCGCGCGGCAGATAGCCCTTCTCCTCGGCTTCCTGCGCGTTCTTCAAGCCGTCGTTTACTTTCGCCAGCAGTCCGTCCACGTTGCCGATCAGCCGTTGCGCGCCAAGCGCGCGCCAGTAGGCATTGCGCACGTCCTGAAGCACGTTCTGCACGACCTTGCGGCGCCGCTCTTCGGCCATCAGTACCTGGTCGGCCTTCTGTTGTGTCCGCTCATACGCCACCAGGAAGTCGAGCGTGCTCCATGTCAGGTTGAGATCGGCCAGCCGGTGATAGCGCTGCTCTGACGTCGACGGACGCAAGCTGACCTGTCCGTCCTCGATGCCGACGGACGTGCCGCCGGAATCGTTGTTGCGCCAGGTGTAGCCAGCGCCCGCCACCAGCTTGGGTAGCATCTCGTGCTGCGTCACATCCACCAGGCTGCGCGACAGCGAGCTTTCCATCAGCTTGAGCCGGTAGTCGAGGTTGTACTTGAGCGCCCGCGCAGCCGCTTCGTAGAACGTGATCGGATGCGTCACGGGTTCCTGCTCGTTGTAGATGTCGCGCCGATCCTCCGCCGCACGCTGGCGGACCTGGTCCGCTGTGTAAGGCTGCGGCGTGGTGACCGTGGAACACGCGGTCGCTAGCAGCGTGGAGGCGACGGCCAGCAGGATCGGCCGGTGATAACGTCGCTTCATGGTTGCTCCTGTCTGGAATTGTCTGCCGGCGTGATCGCGCGTGCGGCGAGCTTACGGAGCTGTTCGCTGAACGATGCCGCGGCACGCGGCGTGCGCTGGCCGGGCTTGCCCCGCTGCGGCTCGGACTTCTCCACGGGCTTCTCGGGACGCGCTTCAATGCCTTTCAGCGCGAACACCGACGGGTCGGGCAACCAGCCGTCGGCCGACAGCGACACCACGCCCTGCCGCCCGGCCATGCGGGCGGCTTCCAGCCGGGCAATCGCCTGAAGTTGTTGCAAGGTCGATTGCAGCATCACGGCATCGTCCGGGTCGCGCCCCAGGCCGGCAGCGATGGACGTGGCGCGGATCTCCGGCGGCAGGGTCAGGTCAGGACGTTCTCCGCGAATGAAGAAGTTGCCGAACTCGCCCGCCCGCGCTACTTCGCGCACCTCCGGCGTCACGAAGACCACGGGATCCACGCTCAGGTTCGTGCCCCCGCGCGTCCGTGGCGCTTCCAGGTCGGAGAAATAGTTGAAGGCTGGCGGCGGCACATACGGCGCATCGATATTGAGCGTGATGACCAGCTGCGCCTGGTCAGTCGCGCCCGCCAGGTCCGCAACGGTATAGGTGAATGTATCCTGCAGGATCGGGCCCCGGCCGGCCGCCTGCAGTACGGCCGGATTGGTCAGGTCGATCTCGTAGGTGTAGCTGCCGTCCGCATTGAGGACGAGGAAGCCGTAGGCGCCGGCGATGCGCGTGCCCGGCGGCACCGATGCCCCGCCCTGCTCCTCCGTGCCGGCGCGCACGCCAATCACGTCGAGATGATCGCCGCCATCCACATCGCTGTCGTTGGGCAGCACGTTGCCGGAGGTAGACGTTTCGGCGCGCGTATTGTCGACGGCACCGGCGTCGTCTCGCGCGACCGGCGCATCGTTCTGGCCGGCGATCGTGATGGTCAGCGTGGCGACGGCTGACAGGCCACCGGTGTCGGTCACCGTATATGTGAAGACCTCGGTCAGCGTCTCGCCCGCCATGCGCAACGCCTGCACGGTGGGATTGTCGTTGTCCACCACGTAGCGGTAGCTGCCGTCGGCCAGCACGGTCAGCGTGCCGTAGCGGCCCACCGTGGCACCGGCCACCACGCCGGCGCCCGTCGGGCCATTGATCACGGTGACGGTCCGGGTGTCGTTGGCATCCACGTCGGTATCGTTGCCCAGCACATTGCCGACTGCGTCGGCCCCTGGAACGGTATTGAGGTGGCCACCGGCCTCGATGGCCGCGCCCTGGTCTCTGATGGCCACCGGCGTGTCGTTCTTGCCGAAGATCAGTACGCGCAGCATGGCCTGGTCCTGCCCACCGAAGTTGTCGCTGATGGTGTAGGTGAAGCTGTCGAGCAGGATATCCGCGGGAGTGCGCAGTGCCTGCACCTCGGGCAGGCCGTTGTCGACGACGTAGCTGAAGCTGCCGTCGGCGTTCAGCACCAGCGTGCCGTACTGGCCGCGCAGCGGCACACCGATGACGCCTGCCGTGCCGCCGCCGGTCTCGGTGCCGGTGCGGATGCCCACCACGGTTAGTGCCCCGTTCTCCGGATCGGTGGCATTGACGAGTGCGTTGCCCACCGGATCGCGGCCCGGCGTGGTGTTGTCCACGCCGCCAGCCTCGACCGCCAGCGTCAGCACATCGGGCGCGTTCGGCAAATCGTTGACGCCGTGGATGGTCACGGTCAGTTGCGCCACGTCGACCAGACCGCCGCCATCCACCACCTGATAGGTGAAGCGCTCGGTCAGGGTCTGCCCGGGCGCCAGCGCGCGCACGATGCGATTGGTGTCGTCAGCGTGGTAGCGGAAGCTGCCGTCCGGACGGATTTCGAGGAAGCCGTACAGGCCACTCACGCGCACGATTCCGGTGCCCACGTCGGTCAGCGTCCCGCCCGCCGCTTCGGCGCCGGCACGGATGCCGGTCACCGCACGGGTGTCGCCTGCATCGACGTCGGTATCGTTGGGCAACACGTTGCCGGTGGCGTCAACAGGCGGCGTGACCGACGTGGCCGGCGTGGCGTCGGTGGTGTCGTCCACGGCAACCGGCGCGTCGTAACGGCCAAGAATCGTGATGGTCAGCGTGGCTTGATTCACCAGGCCACCGGTATCGCGCATCGTGTAGGTAAACGTCTCGGTCAGCGACTCGCCCGCCTTCAGCGCCTGCACCGCCGCGAGGCTGTCGTTGACGCTGTAGACGTAGCTGCCGTCGGCGTTGAGGACCAGCCCGCCATATAGCCCGGTGAGCGACGTGCCGATGACGCCGGTCGCGCCGCCCGAGGTCTGGACGGCGGTGGCCGTCTTGGAGTCGCCACTGTCGATGTCGGTGTCGTTGTTCAGCACGTTGCCCGTGGCGGCCTGCCCTGGCGTGCCGTTGAAGGTGCCGCCGCGTTCGATGGCGGTGCCGCTGTCGGCCACGGCTATCGGGGTGTCGTTGGCGCCGTGGATGACGATAACAAGGTCATTGGAACCGCTCAGGCCGCCGCTGTCGGTGACGAAGTACGTGAAATAGTCGGTCAGCGTGTCGCCGGCCGTGCGCAGTCGTTGCACGCCCGGGTCGTCGTTATCGACAAAGTACTGGTAGGTGCCGTCGGCACGCACGAGCAGCGAACCGTAGTTGCCGCGCAGCAACTGGCCGATGGTGCCGAAGGTCACGGATCCGGTCATGTTTCTTTCACCGGTGCGGAACGCCGTGACGGTGCGGGTGAAGTCGTCCACATCACTGCTGGCCACCAGCAGGTCGCCGGCCGGGTCGCTACCCGGCGTGCCATTGGCCAGGCCGCCCGCCTCGAATGCGTCGGCGCGCTGCGGAGCCGCCACGGGCGGATCATTGGCGCCGTTGATCGTGACCACCAGTTCGGCCAGGTCTGTCGCGCCCGCCGCGTCGCGCACCTTGTAGGTAAACGTCTCCGATAGTGATTGGCCGATATTGAGCCCATCGACCAAGGGATTGGCGTTGTCCACCACGTAGCGGTAAGTGCCGTCGGCATTGAGCACGAGCGTGCCGTACTGGCCAACCACCTGTATCGAGGTGGAGGCGCTGTCGGCAACCGCCCCGCTGGCTTCGGCGCCCGCGCGCGCGCCGGCGACGGTCTTAGTCTCGCCATTGGCAATGGCATCGACATCGCTGTCGTTGGTCAGCACGTTGCCGATCGGATCGATGCCCGCATTGCCGGCGCCGCCGGCTTCCAGCGCGATGGCCGTGTCGTTGACGGCAACCGGGTTGTCGTTGGTACCGGTGATGCGGATGTGGATCAGCGCCGAGCTGGTCAGCGTGCCGTCGCTATCCGTGTAGGTGAAGACCTCGGACAGCGTGTCGGTGGGTCGCCGCAGCGCCTGCACCACAGCCAGCGAATCGTTCACGGTATAGGTGAATTCCCCGTGATCGTTGATGGTCAGGCTGCCGTACTGGCCAGCAATCGTCACCGATCCGCCGACCGGCACGGCAAGCGTGGTGCCGCCGAACGCGATACTCACAACGCTGATCGCGTCGCCGTCCGGGTCGATGTCGTTGGCCGTGGCGTCACCGGTGGCAGGCGCGCCGCCACTGCCGTTGGCCACGCCGCCCGCCTCGCGGGCCGTGGCCGAGACGTCATTGGCCACCGGGTTGTCGTTGACGCCGTGCACGGTCACGATCAGGCGCGCCGCCGACGCGCCGCCACCCGGGTCGAGCAGCGTGTAGACGAAGGTATCCTGCAGCGTGTCGTTGGGTCCGAGCACCACTACCGCGGCATTGGTACTGTCGACGAGGTACTGGTAACTACCATCGGCACGTATGACCAGTTGCCCGTAGGCACCGTTGATCGTGACGCCGCCCGCCGTGACCGCGGTATCCGTTGCACCGGTGGCATCCGGGCGGATCTGGCTGACCACATCCGAGGTGACCGGATTGTCGACGTCGGTGTCGATTTCGCCCGTCGTGGCGGGCGTGCGCTCGTCGAGGATCACGTTGCCGGTCGGGTTCACCGGTGTGCCAATCACCGTGCCGGTACCCACGTCCACCTGGGCGGCCGATGCATTCGCGGTATTGTCCACGGCCACCGGGTTGTCGTTGGCGCCGTGCACGGTGATGGTCAGCACGGCCACCGAGCGCAGGCCGCCCGCGTCGGTCACCTCGTACGAGAACGTATCGGTAAGGGTGTCGCCAACGTTCAGCGCCTGCACCCGCGCATTGTTGTTGTCGATCACATAGCGGAAGCTGCCGTCGGCGCCGATGCGCAGCGTGCCGAATTGCCCCGCCGTGGACGCGCCACCGCTGTCGGCCGTGCCGCCGGCCGGTACGGAGACGATCGGCCCGAGCGAGCCGAGGACGCCCGATGCAAAGCGCGTCACGGTCTTGCTGTCGCCGGCGTCGACGTCGGTGTCGTTGCCGAGCACATTGCCCAGCCCATCGCTACCCGGGGTGCCATTGGCTGCGCCGCCGGCCTCGGTGGCGTTGCCGGCGTCGTCATTGGCCACCGGCGTGTCGTTGGCACCGTGGAGGGTAATGGTCAGCGTGGCCGTGCTGGTGGCGCCGGCGAGGTCGGTGACGGTATAGGTGAAGATCTCGGTCAGCGTGTCGGTGGAAAGGCGCAGCGCCTGCACGGCGGCGTTGCTGTTATTGACCAGGTATCGGTAGCCGCCGGTATCGGTCATCTCCAGCACGCCGAAGTTGCCCGCGATCACACTTGGCGTGACGCCAGGCGCTACCGTGACGGTGGTGGCGCCGAAACTGACGTCGACGATGGTCAGCACGTCCTGGTTGGTGGCAATGTCGACATCGATGTCGTTGGTGATGACATTGCCGGTCGGATTGACGCCGGCCGTCGCGTTGTTGGTACCGCCCGCTTCCACGGCCGTATCGACATCCGCTACGGCGATCGGTGCATCGTTGACCGCGATGACGGTGATCGGCAGCGAATCGGTGTCTGACAGGTTGTCGTCCGTCGGCTCGAAGGGAATGCCGTCGCCGTCCACGTCGCCGCGCTGGCCCCGATCATCGGTGCGGATCACCAGCGTCTCGTTGCCATTGAAGTTGGCCGACGGCGTGTACACGAGCGTGGCCAGCGCGGCGTTGATATCGGCCTGGCTGCCCTGCAGCGTGAACGAACCGGTGCCGAGTGCGCCGGCCACGATCGCTGCCGCCCCCGGGCTCAGCGTCAGCACGCCGTGCGAGACAGAGAGCGTAACGTTGATCAGGCCAGTACCGGCGTCGGGGTCGCTGACGGTCAGGCCGACGATGGCAAGCGGGTTGTCCTCGTTGACTGACGGGGACGCGGGAAGGCCGTTAACGGGCGGGTCGTTGCGTTCCACATAGCCCACACTGCCCGCCACTGCCACGCCGCCGTCGCCATCACTGAACTGTATGCGGGCCAGTTGTGTGGCGGCATCGCTGTCGATGCGGGCGTTGACCGTGCCGGTGGGATTGGCCAGCGCGATGGTTGGCGGCGCATCAACCCGGAACAGGCCTCGGCCCAGCACGCCAAAGCTGTAGAAGCCGTTGGCATCGGTAGTCGTGGTGAAGACCTGGTTGTCAGCGGTGGTGGTCAGGTCGTTGTCGGCGCCCGCCCAGGTCAGCGTGACGGTCTGCCCGGCAATGCCGGGGCCGTCAGGCGTGGTGCTGGACGTGGCGGAATCCGTGTCGTTCCATAGCGTGCCGCTCAGGAAGCTCACCCCCGCGCCGTCGGCGTCCCGGTAGTCGTTGGGGCCGGCCAGGCTGCCGGTACGCTCGCCACCCACGGTGCCCGGCGCGCCGACCGATGTGCCCGCGAAGCTGGCAAAGCTGTCGGGAAGGCTGGTGTAGGTCACCGTTGCGCTGGTATCGGCCAGCAGCACGTTGTTGGGCAGGCTGGCGGTGTAGACCAGGCCCACGGAATGGCCGACCTGTAGCGCGGCGATGTTAAGCGTGAGCTGGTCGCCGGTAACCGTCAGCGTGAACCCGGCGGGCAGCGCATTGGGCGCGAACGCGATGCCGTCGATGGTCACGCTCTGTACCGCAAGGCCCTGGCCGCCCGCTGGCAGCACATCGGTCAGTACCACGTCGTAGGCCGTGGACGTGCCGGTGTTGCTGAATCCAAGGCTGTAGGTGGCGGTACCGAACGGCGTGCCCACGCCGGGGTTGAATCCGATGACGGACTTGTCGAGGTTGGTGATCTGCGGCTCCACCACGCGCTCGACCACGTCGGCGGTGGTGGTGCGTACGTCGGTGCCGCTGAGGAACACCGCGTGCACGGGCAACTGGGTGCCGGCCTGCACGCCCGCGCTGTTGTCCACCCGCGCATTGAATTCAAAATAGAAGCCTTCGAAATCGGGGTCCTGGTTGGCGTTGACCAGTGAGCCGAGCCGTACGGTGATGACGCGTGGATTGCTGGTGTCGATCCGCGATGGGTCGATTACGCCCTGCGCGCGCAGCGGCCCGCTCAGGTCGCCCTGCAGCAGGGTCTGGCCGGCGTTGTCGATACCGCCGTTCAGGTATAGCGTGCCACCGATGATGAAGCTGGAGTCCAGCGTTTGCAGCCCGGGGGCGCCGCCGGAGGTCGGGTCTGAAATGAAGCTCAGCAGCGTCGAGCCATCGTTGACGAAGGTCATGCCCTCCGGCAATACGATCTGGATCGCAGTGTCTGCCGTGGCCCCTTCCGGCACCAGGATAGCCACGCGATAGTGGACGATCTCGCCCACTGCCACGTCTTCCGGGTCGGAGGTGGTCGGCGTGCCGATCGGCGTGTCCACCATGCCGCCCACGTGGCTGATCGCACCGCCTGCCGCCACGCGGGTCTGGCTGAGGTTCTGCACCTGGTAGTCATTCAGGACGCCGGTGTTGAGCAGGCCGTCGGTGCCGGTGCGTTCCCCGGCACTGGGGCCGTTCAGGCTGGTCCAGCTGACGTTGACCGGGTTGTCGATCGAGCCTGAGGAGCCTACCAGTGCGTTGACCGTGCCACGGATCTGGATCACGACGCCCGCGCCGCGCGGGATGTCGAGCTTGCTGCCCGCCGTGGTCTGGAGCACGCCGTTGACGATTTCGAAGTCGCCCGGCCCCGAGATGGTCGCGCCACCGGACAGCGTCACCCCGATGATCGTCACGCCGTTGAGCTCCTCCGGCAGGACATCGCGCAACTGCACGTCATAGGCGTTGAAATCGCTGGCACCGGTGCCGTTGGTGATGGTGATGGTGTACGTCATCACGTCGCCACGGTCCACGCCGGCGACGGAGCCCGTGGTCGCCACGGTCTGGCCGAGCACGAGCGTCGGTTCCACCACGGTCACCGTGGGGCGCGCCCCGGTCAGGCTGACGGTGCGGTCCACGCTGGCCGTGCCGTTGGGCGTGTCGCCGTCCGGATCGGTGTAGCCCATGCTCGCGCTGTTGGCGAGCTGCGTGCCGGCCTGGTTGCCGATGACGTTGCTCGCCACCAGCCGCACGCGGATCACGAAACTGTTGTTGGTCGTCACGTTGTCGCCCAGCGCGCTGCTGGCACTGAAGACAATGCGGGCATCGGAACCATCAGCAACCGGATTGCCGTCGACGGTGCCCACGCTTGCCACGGTCACCGTGCCATTGAAATCCGCCGCCAGTGCCCCGCTGCCCGTGCGCGAGGTGATGAGCTGGTAGCCGCCGTTGCCGAAGCTGGTGTCCAGCGTCATGCCGGCCGGCACGATATCGGTCAGCGACAGGCTCTGCGTGCTGCCTTCTGGCAGCGTCACGACAATGTCGTAGACCATGCTCTCGCCAACCACCAGATTGGCCCCGCTGGTCTGGCTGGCGCTCGATGCGCTGTCCGCCGGCAGGCTGGCGCCGTCCTGGAAGAACTTGGTCACGACGGGCGCGGCCACCAGTTCGGCGGCCGTATCGACCAGGTCGGTCGGCGTGAAGTCGGTGCCGCCCTCCACGCTGGCGTAGTGCGTGAGCACCCCCGCGCTTTGCAGGTTCTGCCCAGCCTGTACGGCCTGCTGTGCCACCGTGTCGTAGGTGATGACGACGACATTGGCGCCGCTGGTGTCGTTGGCGCTGCCGGGACGCCCCGCCAGGAACGTGGCCTGGTTGCCGGCATCGAGGAAGGTGATGCTGTTGCCCGAGACCGTGTAGTCCACCCCCGCCACCAGCGGCGTGCCATCGCCCCGGCTGATGCGCAGGTTGGCCGCACCGAGACTGCCGTTCAGGAAAGCCAGGCCGGACGGCAGTGTGATGGTGGTGCTGACATCGAACGCGCCGCCGCCGCCGGTGTTCTCGATGGCGGTGGCAAGACGGATGATGTCGCCGGCATCCATGTTGGTGACGGTACCGTCAACGGCGGCGATGTCGGTCACCGCCCCTGTGAACGCCGCGCCGCCGGTGCCTGCCGCCGACCACGTGCCGGTGGTGCCGCTGACGGTGCCGCCGGTACTGGCCACCACGCCGTGCTTGATGTTCAGCGTCGGCTCGGCCACTGACTGCACCAGGGCCGGGTCCGCGCTGATCAGCGGCTGCTGTCCAATGGTGGTGGTCTGCTGCGACTGGCCAAGCACGGTGATCGAACGCTGGTCGGCGAAAGGCTGGTCGCCGACGCGCATGGTGAACAGCAACTCGATGCGGTTCTGGCCGACGATGTTGCCGCGCAGCACGAAACTGCCGAAATCGAAGATCACGGAATTGCCGGGGCCCGGCGTCACGCTGATCACCGAGCCCGGATGGGTGTCGCCAGGCCCGGCGCTCCATTGGTTGACGCCGACGCCGTTGCTCCAGCTAACGTTGGCATCGAACAGCGGCAAGGGCAGATAGGCGGTCAGCGTGAAATTCTCGTAGTCGCCGGTGGTCAGGTCATAGCTCAGGCGGAACGTGACGACATCGCCCGGGTGCAGTTCGAAGTCGCCTTGAGGCGGCACACCGTTGACAAGGAACACATCGGTGCTGATGGCGCTGGCAGCCACGGTGACGGTGGCCTGCGAACCGTCGGATTGGTCGCCACCGGAGTTGAAAACGTCGAGCGCCACGACGCCGTCGATCTCGGCGGTATTGCCCAGGCTGTCGCCCTCGTTGATCTCGCTCTGCGGATAGGTGCCCTGGTAGGCCTCGTCCACCGTGGCCTGGTATCGGATGGTGGCAATGGTGGCGCCTTCGCGCGTGCCGTGCGCCGTCAGGTCGCCCGCGAGGATGCCGACCGGCAGGCCGGCGTTGCGGATGGACTGCGCGAGATCGAACGTGATGACCGTGCCGTTCGGCCCCTTGGCGCCAAGGGAAAAGACCAGGGGCACCGTATACGTCTGGCCGTTCTGCTGGAACGTCATGACCGGCGAGCCGGAGAACGTCATGCCGTCTCCCAGCGTGTCGGTGATCGTGAGTTGGCCCGTGCGCAGCAGGGTCTCGCCGAAGGCGAAGTAGTCGGAAACGGCAATGTCGTACTGGAAGGCCAGCGTGTCGCCCGGCGATACCCCGGGCGTGCCGGTATCGGTACCAACCGCCACGCTCTTGTGGAGCGTGATCGACTTGGCGGTAAAGCTCAGCGGATCGCCGTCGGCCGCCACTTCGACGAACGGCGGCGCGGGTGTCACGGGAACATCGCGCGGGTCCAGCGGCGTCCAGTCGGCAGTGGCGTGCGGCGCCGCGACGGTGATGCCGCGTGCGTCGCCGGTAACCGGGTCGAGCACGGTATTGCCGCCGCTGTCTGCCTGGGGCACGATGAAGCGCACCACGGTGCTGGTTGGCGCGGAGATCGATGCGTAGACCACCGTGTAGGACTGCACGTAGGCACCGCCGGCCAGCACCGTGGCGATGTCGCCGGCGTCGGTGTAGACCGTACCGTCGGCCAGTGTCAGCGACGTGATATTGCCGCCCGCGCCAGGGGTGATGCTGTCGACGCGGATCGTGCCGGGCAGGTTCTGCGAGATCGCCACGTTGTTCAGCGTCTGGCCGGGCGCCGGCGTGGCAGTGACTGTCAGCGAATGCTCGAAGTTCTCGCCGGTGGCGGTCTCGCCTTCCACCATGTCAGTGGTCTGCGTCAGCTCCAGCGGGGTCGACTGCAGCGTGAAGGTGTCAAATGCTGTCTCCACCAGCGACGGGTCTTGCGCGGGGTTGTCCAGCGCATCGTTGCCGAACTGGAAGCCGCCGCGCACGCTGATGACATGCGGCCGGTTGGCATCGGCGAGGTCGCTCATATGAACGTTGATGGTCACCGTTGCCGACGGCTGGCCATTGCTGAAACTGGCGTAGGGAAGTTCCAGCACCACGAGCTGGTCGCCGGCACGGTACCCATAGTCGGAAGCCCGGATGACGAGCGGATTGCCGCTGGCATCCCTGGCGATGGGGTGCAGTGCGGTGCCATCGGCGCCAAAGGTCACTACGTGAGCAGTAACCGGTGTGCCGAGATATGTCGCCGACACAAAGCTCACGCCATCGTCCCCGTCGTAGCCGGTGGAAGGCAGCAGCACGTCGAGGTACGGCGCGTACCCAGGCTGCGATGACGGATTGGTGAAGGTGACGTTGATCGAGGCATCCCCGCCGATCAGAATGGTTTCGCCGGCGCTGCCCAGCGTGGTGGTCGGGGCGGCGTTGGCAAGCAGGCCGCTGTAGTGGTCGAGCTCCGCGGCGTTGACGTCCAGACGGGTTTCGATCGGACCGGTGCTGGCTTCCAGAACCCAGTCACCGCCCGCGCTGGTGGCACCGGTATCGTTGGTCGAGGCAGCCACGTCCGCGCCGGTGACACTGGCGAGCCGCTGGATCAACGCCTGGCCTTCCGCACCGGCACCGGTGCGGCAGCCATACAACAGGATGTCGGCGTCCTGGGAAAGATGACTGGCCCAGCCGGCGGTACGACCGGTATCGCCGGAGCTTGCGGTCAGTTCGCTCGTACCGAGGGTGATTTCACCGGGCGTGCCGTGTCCAAGAATCTGGATCGAACTCACCTGGCCGATGCGCTCCAGCGCTGCCAGCACCGCGGCCACGCCATCCTGCCCCGCCTCGACTACCAGCACTTCCGTACCGGGCGAAGCACTCTGTGCCAGTTCGCTGGCACCGTTGACCCTGGCATCGATCACCAGCAACTGCTTGCCAGCAGGATGGGACTCATGGGCATCCGGTGCCTGGCTCGGCGGTGGTGCGCCATCCGGCTGCGATTGCTGCGTCTGTTGCTGATGCTCGACGGCGACTCCGGCAGCGGCGTCGTATAGCAAGCGGGGTTCGAGCGCCAAGGCACGGCTGGCCGGCAAAAACGTCGTACTGGTATCGGACATTGGGAGCATCGTCCTTTAACAGATTGTGTGACCCCACCCCGACTCGTCCCGGCTTATGCATCGCCCGGGTCCTCAGTCTTCGCCTTCACGGAGGTAACACCTCAGCACCAAATCAGGAAATGGTCTGCTGCCCACTTTCGTACGGCAGGTCCAGCAGGGCCAGGGCATTCGCCCCCGCCCTACCGCTGGCTACAGACGAATACTTCTCCGTGCGGCGACAATGTGGAAGTGAATGATTCTGCGAATCGAAATTATTTCCTTCGAGATCAGTCTAGGCGAAACACAAGCGGCACTTTTTGTGATGAGCAGGCGCTGCATCACGGAGCATCGAGGGATTCCTGAAGGTTCAGCAGGTTCTGGGGAACGACACGGATCAGGCCACCGCGCGGACTGTCAATATCCGAAATCAGCGATAGCGAAAGTGACACTGTCATCGGCACGATCAGCAGCAGAAACAACTTTGTGCCTTCCGTTCGTATTCCGTACCCTTGCAGCAGGCTGCTGAAGAACGCGATCGTGATCATCAGCCCCCAGGCGGAGACGGGGATACGGTTCAACCAGGCTGCCTCGGCGTAGCCTTGCGAATTGATGACATCATTCATGCCTGCCACGGCAAGCGCAGTGATCGGATTGGGGGCGGCGCTAGCCGCATCCCGCACGACCCGCCACATCTCTCTTTCGATTCGCGCTGTCCTTTCTTCTATCGCTTGCACCTTCTCTCGATCGCGCGTCCGGTAGTAGAGGATGCGCTGTTCGAGATATTGACCCAGCAGTTTCTTGATGGCAGCAGCATCGGCGGCCATCAAATCCGCCCTGAGATACTCGGTGCCAATCGCATTGGCCTCTTCCTCCTCCAGATTCTTCCGCTGATCGTAGCGTCCCACCGCCATCGACAACGTGAACCCTATCAACAGCGCCAGAAGCGTCAGCGTAGCGCCCTGGATGATATTGAAGTCATCCCGATTCTGTTTGGGAATTGGCCAGATGCGGCGAAGGACGAGCGCCCCGATACCCGTGGCAACGCCCATGATGAGCAACAGTACGACGAACAGAATGGCAGGATGACGAATCAATTCATGCATACATCCTCACAAGGCATCGTCTTGCACGGCGGAACACGCCCCTGTTCAATCGAGTGCGGGAGATCGTTGCGGCAGTGGTCCCAGGAACATTTTTCTGAATCGCTCGCGTCCAATTGCGCGGATGATCTCGGCAATGACGCAATATGAAAAAATCAAGGTCAGCAGCAGGATCTGGACGGCCCAGAAACGCGGCCAGTTGATTTCGACCAGCAGTGTGTGATTGGCGGCAGCCAGGCTTGGCGCCTCTTTCCAGTATTCATACAGCCGCTCGAGGTAGTGCACGAACAGCGCCACCAGCGTGTAGATCAACGTCTTCCAGCCAACATTCCAGATCAGCGGCTTATCGGGAAACCGGTTGATGAACGGCATCATGTTCGCGATCAGCACGGCCTTGCCGAGGATCAGCGCGGCGAGCAGGATCGAGGCCGATGTTTCCAGTTCGATGCCGCTGCTGCGGACCATCAACGCCCGGATCAAGGCGACGATATGAAGCGCCACCAGGAAAAAGATGGTGGGCGGCAGCATCTCCATGAACTCGTGCCTGATCGTTGCGAAGACATTGCTCATCCGCAGGCCTCCTCCAACACCGCTGCTTGCCGCTCTGCACAACGCATGCGACCTGCGAAAGCGGCACCGGCATCGTTTATCAGATTGAATCCCCACGAATACTTCCAGCTACGCGGGGCTGGTGGAAGTGAATGATTCTGTTAATGATGATTATTTGTTTCGAGAGCAGGCACCTGAGGTGCTGCAGCAGGCACGCCCATTCGAAAGCCGCGTCCGCTTACCCAGGTTGAAGCCTGACGAGCGAGCAGCAATGATGGCGGCGCTGAATACAGTCAGGTGCCGGAGGCTGGCGCGGATGGTTTGCTTAGCCAGTCGTGCAGCAACGTGCGCGCCGGGGCCATATAGTCGGCAAGCGGCTCCGCCTGGCCATTGGCATACCAGTGGCAATAGCAGCCGTGAAAGATGGCCACAATCACGCGCGCCATCTCTGGCGGCATGGGGTGCTCCGGCGTGCTGAGCTTGTCGACCAGCACCCGCACGTGTCCCGCCCAGGCCTCGCGGATATATTCGCGCACGCTTTGCGGGGCGTTGCCCGAAAACAGCAGCGCAAGCACGACGCCCTTGGTTTCGGGATTCCGCGTGAAGTATTCCGAGACCCGCGTAAAGATGTCATCCAGACGTTCGGGCACCGACTTGCCTGCCTGGTCTTCCAGCTCAAGCGCCTCCTCGACCTCCTTGAACAGGCTGATGGCAGCCTCCGCGAGCAATCGTTCCTTGCTGCCGAAATGCCAGAGCAGACTGCTCTTCGACACCGCCGCCACGGCGGCAATCTGGTCAAGCGTCACCTCGGTATAACCGTGCTCGGCAATCAGCTTCTTGGCCAGCGCAATCACACGCTCGCGTGTCTCGATACCACGGCGGTACTTGGTCGTCGCCATTCGGCCGGACGGAGTGCCCTCAACCTGAGGGGAGACGGATGGAGCCTCGGGGGCCGGAAGAGTGGACGTCATGGGCGACTCATGCAAGCGGTGGGGCATTGTAGCAGCGGCGCCATTTGGCCCCGCCTGCCGCCTCGGGACTTCCCCTAGGGCAGGCTGCGATCGCTTGACAAGCCACAGCCCCACTCTCAAACTCGAAATTGTACTGAACGGTCAGGTTAATTTTAGGGGAAATAATGGTGATGAATTCGTCTCTCGGCGAGGTTGACGGCATGGAAGAGCTCGCGGCCTCGTTGCAAGCGCAGCGCGCCGCTTTCATCACTTGTCCATATCCCGACCTGGACCAGCGGGTGGGCACGTTGCGCCGCCTGCGTGCGGCGATCCAGGCGCATGGTGGCCGCATGGCGGCCGCGGCCAGCCTGGACTTCAGCGCACGTGCCGAAGCCGAGACGATGATGGTCGACGTGTTGCCGTCCGTGCTGCATATCAATCACCTGCTACGCGGCCTGAAAGGCTGGATGAAGCCCTCGCGACGGCATACGGAACTGCTGTTTCTGGGTAATTCGGCACGCGTCGAATATCAGCCGAAAGGCGTGGTTGGCATCGTGGTGCCCTGGAATTTTCCGATCTACCTGGCATTGGGCCCGCTGGCCACGGCACTGGCCGCCGGCAATCGCTGCATGATCAAGACCTCGGAGTTCGCTCCGCACACGTCGAAGGCTTTGCGCGCGCTGCTGGCCGACGTGTTTCACGCCGACGAAGTCTGCGTGGTGGAAGGCGCCGATGACGTTGCCCGTCGCTTTACCGCACTGCCCTTCGACCACCTCGTCTTTACGGGGTCGCCCGCGGTGGGCCGCGAGGTCATGCGCGCCGCCGCGGACAACCTGACGCCGGTCACGCTGGAGCTGGGCGGGAAATCGCCGGCCATCGTGTCGCGCAGTGCGGACCTGGAAACTGCTGCCCGACGCATCGCCCACGGCAAGACCGTCAATGCCGGGCAGATATGCGTGTCCCCAGACTATGCGCTGGTGCACGAAGACGACGCGGAGCGCTTTGCCTCCTTCGTGATCGACGCTGCCCGGCGCATGCACCCGCAAGGCAGCGAGGACTACGCCGCCATCATCCATCAGCGCGCGTATGCCCGGCAGCTTGCCCTGCTCGACGATGCCCGCGAGCACGGCGCCACGGTGATGACCGCCGACATGCCTGGCGACGGCCGCCGCCTGCCCCTGCACGTGGTGCTGGGCGTTACGCCCCGAATGCGTCTGGCGCAGGAGGAGATCTTCGGCCCGATCCTGCCCGTTTTCACGTACCGCACCTTCGAACAGGCCATCGAACACGTGCAGCGCGGCACGCGTCCGCTTGCGCTCTACTACTTCGGCCATGACAAGGCCGAAACCCAGGCGCTGCTGCGGCGCACGCACGCGGGCGGCATGACCATGAACGACTGGGGGTGGCACGTGCTCAACCATGACCTGCCATTCGGCGGCGTAGGCACGTCTGGCATGGGCAACTACCACGGCGCAGAAGGTTTTCGCGAGCTGTCGCACGCAAAGGCCGTCTTTACCGAGCGAAGCTGGTTTCCGATCGAGCTGTTCCACCCGCCGTACGGCACCTGGGTACAGCGACTGACCCTGCGGATTTTCCTGCGCGGCACGGCGAAGTCCGAACCACATCGCAGGCCGCTTCCGCAAACCGCGCCCACGGAGCCGCACTGAGCACTGGCGGTCCGCTCGTCTCCGACACTCCCCTTCACTTCCCGGAACAAACATGGAATTCGACTACGTCATCGTAGGCGGCGGATCGGCCGGCTGCGTCCTTGCCAATCGCCTGAGCGCAGACCCCAGCGTCACGGTCTGCCTGATCGAAGCGGGCCCAGTGGACCGCTCGCCGCTGATACACACACCCGCCGGCATCATCGGCATCCTGCCGACGCGCCATGTCAACTGGGCATTCAAGACCGTGCCGCAGCCGGGTTTGGGTGGCCGCCTGGGCTATCAGCCGCGCGGCAAGACGCTGGGCGGCAGCAGCAGCATCAACGCCATGATCTATATTCGCGGCCATCGCACCGACTACGACGACTGGGCCGCGCAGGGCAACACGGGCTGGACCTATGACGAAGTCCTGCCCTATTTCCGTCGATCGGAAGACCACTTCGGTGGGGCCAACGACTATCACGGCGCCGGCGGCGAGCTTACCGTCAGCAAGCTCGATGCGCATCCGGCCACGCACGCCTTTGTCGAGGCAGGCCGCGCCGCGGGTCACAAGATCAACGACGATTTCAACGGTGCCGACCAGGAAGGCGTCGGACACTATCACCTGACCACTCGCCAAGGCCGCCGCTGCAGCGCGTCGGTGGCCTTTCTCCACCCGCTGCGCGGCACGCGCAAGAATTTGACTGTGCTGACCGCCGTGCACGCCACCAGCCTACTGATCGACGGAAAGGCAGCGCGGGGAGTCCAGGTAAACATGAAGGGCCGGAGCCTCGATGTGCTGGCTCGCCGCGAAACCATCATTGCAGCCGGCGCCTTCGGCTCCCCGCAGTTGCTGCAACTGTCCGGCATTGGCGACGCTGCCGACCTGCGTCCCCACGGCATCGCCGTACGCCACACGTTGCCAGGCGTTGGCAAGGGGCTGGTCGACCATCCCGACTACATACTGCCATTCAAGACGCACGACAAATCGCTGATGGGCCTGTCGCTGAGCGGGGCGGCCACCATGACGCGCGCTTTCTTCCAGTACCGCGCCAGCCAGACCGGCATCCTGGCCAGCAACTTCGGCGAAGCCGGTGCTTTCCTGCGCACCGACCCGTCGCTGTCGCGTCCCGACGTGCAGATCCACTGGGTGACCGGCATTGTGGACGACCACAACCGCAAGCAGCATCTTGGGCACGGCATGAGCGCCCACGTGTGTGTGCTGCGCCCCAGGAGCAAGGGATCGGTCGGCCTGAACTCCGCCAACCCGCTGGCTCCGCCGCGCATCGACCCGAACTTCCTGGCCGACGACCACGATGTGGAAACGCTGCTGAAGGGCTACAAGCTCACGCGCGAGATCATGAACAGCGGCCCGATGGCACGTTACGCGCCGCGCGAACTGTATGTAAAGCACGCCCGCAGTGACGACGAACTGACCGCCCTGCTGCGCCGGCGCACCGACAGCATCTACCACCCGGTTGGCACCTGTCGCATGGGCCGCGACGACCTGGCCGTGGTCGACGATCGTCTTCGCGTGCACGGCATGGAAAAACTACGCGTGGTCGATGCGTCGATCATGCCGACCCTGGTTGGCGGCAATACCAATGCCCCCTCGATCATGATCGGCGAGAAAGGCGCGGAGATGATCGCCCAGGACTGGCGCTAAGGCCACCACACAACCCCAACCCTTGAAAAAGAACACTGGAGACATGATGTTTCACAAGTCCGCCGCGCTGGCCGCAGCATTGATCCTGCTAAGCGGCCACGCCGCCTACGCGGTGCCCCCTGGCGAGGCAACCGCGTCGACCCGCGAGGCCAACGCGGATATCCTGAAAAAGCTGCCCTTCCAGAACAGGCAGGATTTCGAAGACGCACAGCGCGGCTGGATCGGCACGATGGACGGTGGGGAGATCCGCAATGCGCAGGGGCGCGTGGTCTGGAATCTCGACGCGTATGCCTTCCTGCATGACGATGCCGCCCCTGCAAGCGTCAATCCCAGCCTGTGGCGCCAGGCCCAACTCAATCTGAAAAACGGCCTTTTCAAGGTGACTGACCGCATCTACCAGGTGCGTGGCTTCGACCTGTCGAACATCACTGTGATCGAGGGCGACACCGGCCTCATCGTGATCGACCCGCTGCTCACCGCCGAGACCGCGCGCGCGGCAATGGACGTGTTCTACAAGTTCCGCCCGAAGAAGCCCGTCGTCGCCGTGATCTACACGCACAGCCATGTCGATCACTTCGGTGGCGTGAAAGGTGTCGTCAACGAAGACGACGTCAAGTCCGGGAAGGTAAAGATCTACGCGCCCGAAGGTTTCATGGAAGAAGCTGTTTCGGAGAACATTTACGCTGGCAACGCCATGAGCCGCCGTGCGCAGTACATGTTCGGCGCGCTGCTGCCCAAGGGTCCGCGCGGCCAGGTGGACGCCGGCCTTGGCAAGACCGTGTCGCTGGGCACGACGACGTTGATCCCGCCGACCGACATCATCGGCAAGACCGGCGAGCGCCGCACCATCGACGGTGTTCAGATCGAATTCCAGATGGCCCCGGGCAGCGAGGCGCCTTCCGAGATGCTCATGTACTTCCCGCAGTGGAAGGCGCTGTGCGCAGCCGAAGATGCGACCCACAACCTGCACAACCTCTACACCATTCGCGGTGCCCAGGTGCGGGATGCCAATCAATGGTGGAAGGCGCTGGACGAAACCGCGGACCGCTTTGGCAAACGTACCGAAGTGCTGTTTGCCCAGCACCACTGGCCGAAGTGGGGTCAGGAAAACATCGCCCAGTTCCTTGCCAATCAACGCGACGCCTACAAGTACATCCACGACCAGTCGTTGCGGCTGGCCAACCAGGGCTACACCATGACCGAGATCGGCGAACGGGTGAAGCTGCCGCCGTCGCTGGCCAGCCAGTGGGATCTGCGCGACTACTACGGCACGGTCAACCACAACAGCAAGGCTGTCTACCAGCGCTACCTTGGCTGGTACAGCGGTGACCCCGCCGACCTGCACCCGTTGCCACCGGAGGATGCCGCGAAGCGCTACGTGCAGTTCATGGGCGGTGCGGACAAGGTGCTGGCGCAGGCCCGTCAATCGTATGCGCAGGGCGACTACCGCTGGGTAGCACAGGTGGTGAAGCACGTCGTGTTTGCCGACCCCGCCAACCAGGCCGCGCGCGAGCTGGAAGCCGATGCACTGGAACAGCTTGGCTATCAGGCCGAAGCCGCATCGTGGCGCAGCGCGTACCTGATGGGCGCCTACGAGCTGCGCAACGGCGTGCCGAAGCTGGAAGGCACGCAGACCGCCAGCCCGGACCTGATCCGCGCCATGAGCGACGAGATGTTCCTGGATTTTCTCGCCGTGCGCCTGAACGGCGAACGGGCGGCGGGCCAGAGCCTGAAGATCAACTGGATCCAGCCCGACACCGGCAAGCGCTATGGCTTGAGCGTCGAGAATGGCGTCTTCCTTTACAAGGCGGACCGCACGCTGGCTGATGCTCAGGTCACACTGAGCGTACCGCGCATGACACTGATCGGCGTGCTGCTTGGCCAGACCACGCTGCCGGCCGCCATGAGCGCCGGACAGGCAAAGGTGGACGGCGACCCCGCCGCGCTGCAGCAGTGGCTTGGCATGCTCGACAAGTTCAGTCCGCAGTTCGACATTGTGACGCCCTGAGTCACGCTTCACCACAACCCCGGCCGGATGTGCGCCTGACCCGCGCCGCATCCGGTCCGCCCTTCCCTGACACAGCATGCATACACGACCCTGGCTCGCCAGCTATGGCGACATTCCCGCTACCATCGATGCCGACGCCGTGCCGTCGCTCGTCGTACTCCTTGACGAGGCGATGCAGACCTACGCTGCGCGGCGCGCATTCACCTGCGACGGACTGACGATGACCTACGCCGAGGTCGACGCGCAATCGCGCGCATTGGCCGCGTGGTTGCAGTCGGTGGCTGGCGTGCGCCCCGGCGACCGCGTTGCCGTGATGCTCCCTAACGTCCTGGCTTTCCCGGTGGCGCTGATCGCCATTGCGCGGATTGGTGCGATCCAGGTGAACGTGAACCCGATGTACACAGCCAGCGAACTGGAACACCAACTGCATGACGCCGATGCTCAAACCATCATCGCGGTTGGTGGCGCGGCAGATACGTTGGCACGCGTACTGCCAACCAGCGGCGTGCGGTCAGTGGTTACCGTGGGCGCTGACGATGCACAAGCACTGCTGCCCAATGCGACGCCCTTCGGTCAAGCCATCGCGCAGGGCAGGAAACTGCGGCTGGACCCCGTCGAAATTTGCGGCAACGACCTGCTGTTCCTGCAATACACAGGCGGCACCACCGGCGTATCCAAGGGCGCGGCACTCTCGCATCGCAACCTGATTGCCAACATCGCGCAGTTCGAGGCCATCTTTCCGGGCAGTCCCGATGCCAGTAACGAAGTCGTCGTCACGGCGATTCCCCTGTATCACATCTTTGCGCTGACGGTGAATTTCCTCTCCGTCTTTATTCGTGGCGGCCACAACTGGCTGGTGAGCAATCCACGTGACATGGACGGCTTCATCGATATTCTCAAGGCGTCACGTTGCACCTTCATCACCGGTGTCAACACGCTGTTTGCTGCGCTGGCCGCTCACCCGCGCATCGGCGAGGTCGATTTCTCGTGTCTGCGCCTCAGCGCTGGCGGCGGTGCCGCCATCATTCCTGCCACAGCGCAAAAGTGGCTGGCGATTACCGGCAGTTTCATTCGTGAAGGCTACGGTCTGTCTGAAACCAGCCCAATCGTGACCTTCAATCCTCAGTCCGTCCAGGCATACAACGGCACTGCCGGCCTGCCGCTGCCTTCCACTGACGTCAGGCTGATCGACGATGACGGGCGCGACATGGCAGCCGGCGAAGCAGGTGAAATCTGCGTCAAGGGCCCGCAGGTCATGCAAGGCTACTGGCGCAACCCCGATGCCAACGCTCGTGCCTTCACTGACGATGGCTACTTCAAGACCGGCGATATAGGCGTTTTGACGCCGGACGGCTTCCTCAAGATCGTCGACCGGAAGAAGGACATGGTGATCGTTTCCGGCTTCAATGTGTTCCCCAATGAAGTCGAGGCGGTAGTCAGTGCATGCCCGGGTGTACTCGAATGTGCGTGCATCGGGATCCCCGATGCCGCCACCGGCGAGGCGCTCAAGGTCTACGTGGTAGTCGCCCCCAACACGACTCTGGACGCTGTGGCACTGCAGGCGCACTGTCGCGGCGAACTGACCGCCTACAAGGTTCCGCGCGACTTCGACTTCGTGAGAGCCCTACCTAAGTCCACGGTTGGCAAGGTGCTCCGCCGATCGCTTCGGGATGGGGCCCCGATTGATCGATAGCCCCAGCCGCTATAGATCCTCCAAAGTGTCGACGACACTCCCGGCTGCCGGGCGAAGATCCGTTGAGTTTGCCCACGGCAGCGCCGTCGCCAGTGACTTTTGCGCTGCCCGAACTGATCAGGTCATCGAGGGGGGATCTATGCGTCGCTTGCGCCGCATACTGTCCCAAAGCTTTTACATCGGCCACAAAATCTTTGACTTCTCGCCGTCCGCGACGCTGTGCAGTATTGAGTGCTGACCGGAGTGTTAAGACGCCCTCTGAATTCGTTCCTCAGGGCGCCGCACTTATCCCATTGCTCACTCAATGAGGCTGATGATGGCGGAAATGGACAAGATAGACACCACGCGCAGGCTGCTTACATTTCTCGGCGGAGTCGCTCCCGTGGCAATGACTTCGCTCTCGGCGGTACCCGCGTCCGCGGCGGCTGCCGAGTCAAACGACGGCGCGCGGTCAGGCGCGAGTCCCACAGGGACGTCTGCAGCCAGGGAGGTTCAGCCTCCGGCCGGCCTGCCGATGCACGCTGGCTATGCGCAGGTGATTGCGCGCATGGCTTACGTGTGGGGCTGGCCGATGGTCAATATGCTCAACCGCTTTGCGCGCATTACCCAGGCGCCGCATCCCGGCCTGCTCAACGGCGTGTTGCCAGCTGCGCCACGCGGCCAGGTGGCTATGCTGCACGACTACATTGATCCGGCTGAAACATTCGTGACTTGTCCGAACCAGGACGTCGTCTATGGGCTGGGCTTTTTCCAGTTGGACGAAGAGCCGGTGGTGGCCCAGGTGCCCAACTTTGGCGACCGGTTCTGGGTCTACGCACTGTATGACGCCCGCACCAACCAGTTCGGCCAGGTTGGCAAGCCCTACAAGACCAAGCCCGGGTTTTACCTGCTGGCGGGGCCGAAATGGAAAGGCAGCAAGCCCGCTGGCATTACTGCGGTCATTCGCTGCCCGACATCACTGGCCAATGCCATACCGCGCGTCTTCATGAATGACACGGCGGACGATCGCAAGGCCATTCAGCCGGTCCTCAACCAGATTGTCTTTTATCCGTTGAAGCAGTTCGATGGTCGCATGAAGACCATCGACTGGGCCAGGGCTCCCGAGATTCCCGGGCCAAAGTCCGAAGCGGGCGCCAGCGACGGCGAGACTAAATGGGTTATCCCCGAGAAATTCTTCGACCAGTTCGGGCAGGTGCTGGAAACCGTGCCACCGATGTCCGGCGAGGAAGCGCTATACGCGCAGTTCCGCTCGCTGATGGACGTGGCCAGTCGCGACGCGGAGATCAAGAAGCTGCTTGTATCGACGTCGGTGGAGACCGAACGCGACGCGATAGCGCCGTTCTTCGAATGGCGACGCAATGGCCTGCCCGCAGGCAACGGTTGGAACCGCTCGACCAACAACGCGCAGACCGGATTCGACTACTTCAACCGTACCGGCACGGCCAAGTCGAACATGTTCGACAACCGGCCCACCGAAACCCAGTACTTTTATACCGATTTCGACGGGGCAGGTGCGGCACTGACCGGCTCCAGCAGCTACGAGATCGTCTTTCCAACCGGGCAGGAGCCACCGGTCAATGGCTTCTGGTCGCTGACCCTCTATAACGACAAGCACCTGTTCCATCCGAACAGCCTCAAGCGCTACTCGCTCGGCACCAAGAACGTCACGCTGAGGAGAAATGCCGATGGATCGTTGACGCTATATGCGGGCGCAAAATCTCCGGGCGCGGAGCGTGAATCCAACTGGCTGCCGGCGCCGAGTGGAGCCTTCTCGCTCTATATCCGCGCCTATTGGGGCAAGCAGCCGATCCTCGATGGCTCGTGGAAGCCGCCGACGATCCGCAAAGTGGCCTGACGTTCGCCGACAAACTACATGATGCCGCCGATGCGGAATTCGACAGCCAGTCAGGCCACTTCACTGACAGCTTAGTCAGCCAGTGCGACTTCCGCGTCGTCGGTCACCGTGCTTTTTGCTATCGCGTTGTCGACTTCGGCAACCATGTCGCCCAGACCGATGGCGACCGTGATATTCGGCGTCCAGTCCTTGCGGTCGGTGCTGACCTCCGCGAACGTGGTCACCGTCGCGGTGTAGCCCTGCGCCCTGAGGTCGTCGGCTAGCCGTTGAGCGCGCGGTTCCAGCGCTGCTTGCGGATTGTCTTCGTTGATGTCGAGTACCAGACTGGTCTCGAATTCTTCCTTGCCCTTCTGGATCGCCGTTTGCATTGCCTTGAGCTGCTTGTTCGCGAGCGCGACAAGCTTGCTGTATCTGGATTCTTCCTGGCTGGCGCGCAGTGCCTTGGCGGCGTTGATGATTTCGGTGCGGTCCACGAACATGGTTGCCTTTCGAGGTGTGGGAGAGATAGCGCAGGCGCCGCACGGGCTTGACTACGGGAGCCAGCTTTCCGGGATGCGACGACAACTGTATAAATATACAGTGTCCAGCGGCTAGCCGGCAAGGAGTAAAGGGGGAAAGTTCCTGACAGCAGAAGCCTGATGAACAAGTAACAACACCCCCCTCTTCCCTACCCCATCTCGATACGGTCGTCAGGCGGCTCGTTCGATAGCAGGCGAGGAAACCGATAGCGCAGACCTTCCGTGGCCCTGCCAGACCCGCCAGGCAATCGCAGGGCTGAGCAGAGACGTCGGCGGGGTCATCAGGTTGACTACGTTCAGAAACGCAGTCGCCAATGTGGTGTCGTGTACTGCAGCCAGATGAAGCTTGCCGATGTACCAGTTCATGAAGCGCAGCATCGGCGGTCGCGCGCCCTTCACGCACGGATTGCGGAGGTCGTTGCCAATCGCGATGTGCCACGGGATGTCGACGATTTCCGCGGCCCCTTTGAAGAACCGCTGCGCCAGATCGTTCAAGCCCGCGCGCAAGAGGCACTGTTTCAGCATCAGCGCCTCCTGCGCCGCGACCGTCATGCCCTGTCCGTAGACCGGGTTAAAGCTGCAGATTGCGTCTCCGAACACCAGGTAGTTGCCGGGAAAGCGTGCAAGTTTCTCGTACCGTCGGCGCAAGTTGCAGGTGTAGCGGTAGCGTCTGTAGTCGCTTAGCGGCTCGGCTCTGGCGACCATGTCGTGAATCTCCATGGTCGGCAGCGTCGCCAGATACGCCAGAAAATCCTGATCGTTGTCGGGTGCCTCATCGCCTAGAAAGCCGCCGGTGCTGACAATCCAGCTATCGTTCTCCTGCGCGAGCATGACGCCGTTCCGCCAGTTTGGCGCACTAGCGGCTACCACGATGCCGAGCTTGCCGTCCAGATCCCCCGGCCGACGCCGATAGGTACGCGTGATGTAGCCAATGCCGACCTCGACCTTCTCGCTGATGGGCGGGTGGTAACCGAGTTCCTGGAGCCAAGTCGCACTGGACGACCCGCGACCAGTTGCATCTACGACAAGGTCCGCATTGAGGGTTTCTTCCGGCCTGCCTTCGACACGTACGCGCACACCCGTCACGCACTTGCGGGCGACGTCGCTGGTGAGCCCCTGCACCGCGCAACTCTCCATGGCACGCACGTTCGGGAGTTTCAGGAGCCGCCGCCGCAGATGGCCTTCGAGCACGGGGCGGCTCGCAAGCAGACCGATCAGGTCGCTCTTGCCATTGGCAAGCGCGAAGTTGCGGCCTATCCAGATCACGTCGTTACCGGCATCACCGAGCAACCCACCGCTTTGCGCGACGACCTCGTTGTTGTATCCGGGGAAGAAATCCTCGAGTATCTGGCTTCCGCGCGCAAGAAGCCCGTGGGTGTGGCGGCTCTGCGGGACCCCCTTCCGCGGTGTATCCGCTGTCGGAAACGCATCGCGTTCGAGCACAGTGACAGTGGTAAAGAAATCCGATAATGCGCGCGCGGCCAACAGTCCACCCATGCTGGCGCCCATCACGATCGCATGTTTTCCGAGGTTTTTCATCACAATCCTCCAGTTCGATCCGCTGCGCCGAGCTCAGCGACGATCGTCTGCGGTGCATGGTAGGATCGGCGCGTCCCCTGATCGTCCCCTGGGCGCCGTCGTGGAGGGTGGCACTGCTATGGCTCTGTTTAGCGTGCAGACGCTTGGATTTCCGGAGATCCGCCGGGATGGCCTGCCCTGCCCGTTGGCCTTGCGCAAAGGCTTGGCCCTGCTGGTCTATCTGGCGGAAGCGAAGGGGCCAGTCGGGCGCGACGTCGTCGCAACCATGTTGTGGCCGGATGACGGCGAAGATGTCGTGCGGGCGCGCCTGCGGCGCCTCATGAGCCGCCTCCGGCTCACGCTCGGTGACGACGCTCTCACGGCCGACCGCTCGACCCTTCGATGGTCACCAGCGATTGACCTGCAACTCGATTCCCAACTGTTCGAGCAAGCCTGCGATGGCGGCGAATTCGAGTGGGCGTGCCATAAATATCGCGGCGATTTTCTCGAAGGCTTTTCGGCAGGTGATTGCCCGCAGTTCGACGAGTGGGCTTTCTTTCGCCGTGAGGCGTTGCGGGGCCGGGCGATCCAGGCGCTGGAACGGGTGGTGCACGACAGCCATGCGGCCGGCAACTACGCAGCCGCAGCGGCGCACGCCAGCCGGCTCGTCCAGATGGATCCTCTTAGCGAAGTGTACGGCCGGCACCTCATTCGCAATCTCCTGCTTGCTGGAGATCGGGCTACGGCCGAGCGCCACTTCGAGGCTCTAGCCCAACGCCTTCGCGACGTGCTCGATGTGGCACCAGAAACTGAAACCCGCGCGCTGCTGAATGCCGCTACCTCGTTGCCGATCGAGGCGCCGCCACCGACGCGCTATGTCTGCGACGACGGCGTCCATCTCGCGTTCCAGACCTATGGCGTCGGCGGCATTGACATACTTGTACTACCCGGCTTCGTGTCCCATGTCGAACGGATTTGGGAAGAACCCCGATGCCGGGCGTTCCTGTCTTCTCTCGCAGAGATGGGCCGGCTCATCCTGCTCGATCGTCGCGGCATCGGACTGTCCGACCGGGTCGGGTTCAATCCCAGCGCAAACGCGACCGCGCGGGACATCGGCACCGTGCTCGACGCTGCCGGGACCCGTCGGGTCGTGTTGTTCGGCGCATCCGAGAGCGGGCCGGCATGCTTGACATCCTCCCCTACCTGAAGGCAGGAGATTCCTGCTGCGTCTGAAACGATGACTCCAGTGTCAGCTCACTTCGGCGGGTTCCTGCTTCA
>NZ_DBHKYV010000050.1:0-54789 GCF_057315035.1 Cupriavidus sp.
GGCCGGGTAGCAACCCGGGGAAACGCCCCGGGATCGAATGGGGCGCTATTTTACCGGTTCGCGGTCCCGGCCGGTGCACCGGATTGCGTGGCAAGGTTTTCCTTGGCTGGATCGTGCCCGCGCAGGCTGCCGAATTGCAGCGCGTACTGACGGGTCAGTTCGGCGCCAAAGAAAAAGATCTGCGCCGAATAGTACACCCACAACATCAACGCGACGACCGAGCCCGCGGCACCATAAGACGATGCCACGGCACTATTGCCTAGGTAGATGCCAATCAGGCGCTTGCCCACCGAAAACAGCAGCGCGGTGATGATTGCGCCCATGGACACGTCGCGCCAGGCAATGCGCGCATTGGGCAGCATCTTGAAGATCACCGCGAAAAGCAGGGTGACCACGGCAAACGAGAACGCCGTGGATATGGCATCGGCCACCGGCGCAAACCACGACGCCACCCACAGCTGCCCCCAAAAGCGGTTCACTACGGCCAATCCGGCGTTGACGATCAGCGACACCAGCAGCATGAACGCGAGCACCAGCACGATGCTGAACGACAGCAGGCGCGCACGCAGCAGCTTCTGCCAGCCGGCCCCGGCCGGGGGCGGCGCCTGCCAGATATCGTCAAGGCTGCCCTTGAGTTCGGCAAACGCGCTCGTGGCGCCAACAAACAGGATGCCGGTGGCGATCAACGCTGCTACACCGCTGCCGCCGGCACGATGCGTGGCGGCCAGGATCTCCTGGATGGCCGCGGCGCCCTGCGAGCCCACCAATCCGTCGAGCTGGGCGAAGATTTCACCGCGCGCCGCTTCGGCTCCAAAAAACAGGCCGGCAATCGAGATGACCAGCACCAGGATGGGCGCCAGAGAAAACAGCATGTAGAACGACAGCGCGGCACCTTTGCTGGCCGCGCGATGCTCGAACCACGACATGACGGCAGCCGACACCACGCGCACCGTGCGCGCGGCCGTGTGGCGATCGGGCAGCCACCGGCCACGCTGGGGGCGCGGCGGCAACTGGTCGGAATTTCCAGGCGCGTGGTCAGGTGGCATGCCGTTCATCCTCGAATGGGGCTGGCGTCGAACCAGAGTGGCGCTTTTACCACCGTTAGAGCTTCGCTGCCATGGCACCGGATTGTCTGTCGGGCGGCGTCTGATGCGATGAGTTCATCATAGTTCGGCCGGTCGGCGACTCACACGTGCGCCTGCTACAGTTAAGCGAGGCACACATGAGGAGGCATTCCGTGATTCTCCACGCCGCACGCTCCACCTGCCTGACGCTCTGCCTGATAGCCAGCCTGTTCGCGCTTGCGGGCTGCGAACGTACTCAGCAGCCGGGCCCCGGCCCCAAGCCGATCTCGGGCAGCAACACGACGACACCGAGCGGAACGGGCGCTTCGGGCGCCCAGGCCACACCGCGCTAACTACCACTACTGGCCCAAACCGTACCCGTTTCTGCGTGCTGCGGCGGTTTCAGCGCTGCAACCAGATGCACGCGGGTGCTGGATGCCAGTTGCGGCGGCCACGCATGCGTCGCATGGATGCCAGTTTGATCCGGATGCGACGTTAAACCAGACAACTGTGTTTGTTTCACGCTTGTCATGTTGTCCGGCTCCCACTCGCACCTTCGCCGCATATCGCTTGCCGCGCCACATGCACGCTTTTGTTGTGTCACGTCGGACCAGACCACGCGGTCTTGCGTCCGCTTGCCGTAACAGTCGCGTAACCGATTGTCCGCCGGGTCGCGGGATTTGCCTCGATACATGATGGATTGGCGTACTACATCCTTTGTAAAACAAGTGTTTACATGCGATTGGCACACTTGTCGCTCTACTGGCAACGGGAGAAGTACGAGTCCAACAACAAGACGAACAGAACGCAGGAGAAGACACTGCCATGCGTCATCCACCAGCGCGAATGACGGCGCGCCGCCGCGCCTATCGGCTCGCGGGCCCCGCCCCCTCGGTGAGGGACCTGCTTTCGCCGCCCCTGCTTCCGTCTCCGCGACCGACTGCACGTCCCGTGACGTCGTTCTGCGCCGCCGCCAATCGAAGTGTGGCCGCGTCTGCCAGCCGGCAGCGCAATGGTCATCCCGGCTGCTGAACGGTTGAGGGTTGCCCGCCCGTCGGTCGAAACGTCAAGGTTTGCGAACGCGACCGTTGCTTTTTCGGCCGGCTGGGCCTAAACCGGTTTACGTGCTCCGTCCCCCGGCGGGCACCTTTTTCCAGCAAGGGAGGGAGCCACCCATGCACGCCAGAGTTTTCGCCACCATTGCGCTGGCCTTGCTCTCGACCGCGGCTGCGCCGGCACTGGCGGGCAACTATGCCTATTTCGACCGGCCGGACGATACCAACCCCAACAGCCATGCCGCTGTAAGCAATGACATCTACGTTCGCGCATTCGGCTGGGCGTGGGGAGATGTGAAGTTCCAGCCAGACCAGAATGCAGCGCAGCCAGCCGGTCGCCAGGCGCGAGACAATGCCGCCGATCCGCACGACGTGGCTCCCGGCCGCCAGATGCAGGACGACAGCGCACCACCGCGTGGACGCCGTGGCAAGGTCAGCATGACCTGAAGCTGGAATGGGGAAAACGGCCAGACTGGCCACTTACGCGCGGGCCAAGCCGCGCTAGCCTGCCGCCGCTGTCCGGGCGGGAGGACAAAGGGGATCCGGCGAGCGGACGTCGCCGGATCCCCCTTGGCGCCATGGGCAGGCATGCCCATGGCGGATTCCTGCAGGTTGACCGATCGTCGGTTCGATCGCTAGTCGCCCGGCGCTCCCGGTTGCAGATCCACGCGGATATTGTGCTTGTGCATGAGCCGATACAGCGTCACGCGCGACACATTGAGCTCGCGAGCGGCCGGCACCACATGGAAGCCGTGGCTGGCCATTACCGTACGGATCGCCTCTCGCTCGGCTTCCTCGCGGATGGCATCGAGCGTCTTGCGCGGGACTTCTACGCCACCATGCAGTTGCAGGTCCTCGGCCGTGATCTTGCGGTTGTCGGTCATCACGATTGCCCGCCGCACCCGGTTGATCAGTTCGCGCACGTTGCCAGGCCACGCGTACTGCATCATGCCCTGCGTGGCACATGACGAGAATCCGCGAATGCGACGGTGCGCCTCGTGCCCATGCTCGGCCAGCACCGCATTGGCCAGCAGCAGGATATCCTCGCCACGCTCGCGCAACGGCGGAATGGTCAGCGTGAGCACGCACAGGCGGTGAAACAGGTCGGGACGGAACCGGCCGTCGCCCTGCGCGGCAATGAGATCCACGTGCGTGGCCGAGATAATGCGCAAATCCAGCGGGATCGATTGATGCCCGCCCAGGCGCGTTATCGTGCCCTGCTGGAGAAAGCGCAGCAGCGCGACCTGGCTTTCCAGCGGAAGGTCGCCAATTTCATCGAGGAACAACGTTCCCCCCTGCGCCTGCTCGATCCAGCCAATCTTGCGCTGGTTGGCGCCTGTGAACGCGCCTTTCTCATAGCCAAACAGTTCCGACTGCACCAGGTGCGAAGGAATCGCGCCGCAGTTGATGGCCACGAATGGCCCCTTGCGACGGCTCGATGCTTCGTGAATGGCCTGGGCCGCCAGCTCCTTGCCGGTGCCGGATTCGCCGGAAATGAACACCGGCGCATCGTTGTGCGCTACCTTTGCCAGCGAACGGAACATCATGCGCATGGCCTGGCATTCGCCGATCATCGGGCCGCGCGTGGCCTGCTCGGGCATGCGCGCACCATGCAGGCAGGCCATGCCGTGGGCATGCTTGAGCGTGTAGAGCAATTCGTCGAACGAGAACGGCGTGCGCACATAGTCCACGCAGTAATCGCGGATCAGGCGCCGCACGCGCTCATCCTCGAGCATTGCCGTGGAGGTGATGGCGACCCACATCACGTGCAGATGCTGCAGGCCTTGCTCGAGCTGGGTCAGTTCAGCATCGCTGTAGGGCGCCTGCAGATCGAGAATGCCGGCCATCGGCGCGCTGCCGCGCACCGCGCGTTCCAGGTCCCTCACCTGTTGTACGCGCCGGATCTCCCATCCCGAACCGAACTGGTTCGCACTGAAACCAAAATCTTCATAACGCGACACGAGCACGATCTGTGCGGAGCGTGCCGGCGCCTTGCACAATCGGTCCATGACGTTCTCCCTGACGTTGGGCTTCTTGTTGGTAGCGGTTCCTGCCGCCGCACGGGCGACCACGGGCAACGTGGCCCGGTCTGGTTCCGCTGGCTGCGCGGCCTGACCCGCGCGCAACGTCTGGTGGATCACGGTCTGGACAAACTGCGCGATTGTTCGTCGAGCACGCCGACTTCCTCGCACCCCACGTGAAGCTGCTCGCGGATGCGTCTGCGTACCATGTCTTTTTCACGCATCAGCTCGACGTTAGGTGCTTCCGGCTTCTGCCCGGAATACTGGTAGTAGAGCGACTTGTAGGTAAGCTGGCTCAGGATCCATTCCTGCAGCAACTGGCGCTGGCGCGCGAGATCTTCGGCCAGCAGTCGATGATGCCGCAACAGGGCTTCGACTGCTGCGCGGGTGCGCGGCGACATGTCACGGTCTTCGGCAAGCGCTGCGGCAACAGCGGTAATGGCGTGGTGCTCGTGTCCCTCGTCGTCCCGTTCAGGTTGCGCGATATCGGCTGAGGCCTCTCCCAGGGCTGCCCAGACGCCATGCATCGACTGGCTGGCGGATTCGCTGATAGGCCCGATGGCGGGACGCCGGATTTCTCCTGCGGTCATGATCTGTTCCCCGTTGAACAACATCCCCCGGCACTACACGTTCGCGGTTACCACTTTCTCTGTTCTGATTTGAGCTGTCTTTGTCCGGTGCGCATATGCGTGCGCACTCTTTGTCCGTGGTGGCGAAGCCGCTCTTATGAGAACGGTCTCATTTCGGCTGACCTCCTTCTGATGCTGCCGGCAGGTCTCGCCGCAGGTAGGACACGCGTGTCAATAAAAGACCAGGCGCCCCGTGCCCCGGAGTCAAGAAAGGGCGCTCTTGCGCGCCCTCAAGTTTTTGCCACGCCTCTAGTTCAGTGCATTTCACCCCTTTTGTCCAGCCCGGAATGTTCGCTTTCAGCCAAGTCTCATACTTTTGTATGAGACCTGGAAGGGGCTTTTGGCATTGCTCGCTAGGTAAATTAGCCCTTACTCTCGCCGCAGAAACGGGTACGCTGTCGCGCCATGATGGCAGTGGCCCGGTACGCAGAAACAGGTACGCTTGGTGATCCTGGGTACTAGCCTGGCAACGTTTTCATTTTGAACATCATCTGTCGCACGCACCATGGAAAAGGGGATGGCCATGACGCCATCCCCCGGTTGTTTCATGAAGCTGCTTCGCCAGTGCTCACTCTCACTGCTGCTCAATGTCCAGGCAGGTAATAGAACTTGAACAGAAAGACCACGGCGATGATCCAGGCCATCAGCGGCACCTGTCTGGCACGGCCCGTCAGCAGCTTCAGCACCGCGTACGAAATGAACCCGAAGGCCACACCATTGGCTACCGAATACGTGAACGGCATGGCCAGTGCGGTCAGCACCGCGGGCACCACTTCGGTGACATCGCTCCAGTCGATCTCCACCAGTTCACGCAACATCAGGCAAGAGACATAGAGCAGCGCCGGCGCCGTGGCGTATGCCGGCACGGTACCTGCCAATGGCGAGATAAACAGGCACGCAAGGAACAGCACTGCCACGGTTACCGCTGTCAGCCCGGTACGGCCACCCGCCTGCACGCCTGACGCACTCTCGATGTAGGCGGTCGTGGATGAGGTGCCGAGCAGCGACCCGGCCATGATGGCCGTGCTGTCCGCCATCAGCGCCTTGTTAAGGCGGTCCATCTTGCCGGCCTTGAGCAGGCCGGCGCGATTGGCCACACCCATCAGGGTGCCGGTTGCATCGAAGAGTTCGACCAGGAAGAACACCAGTACGACGTTGACGATGCCGATCGACAACGCGGCGGAAACATCGAGCTTGAACAGTGTGGGCGAGATCGATGGAGGTGCGGAAACCACGCCATGGAACTGGTTGCCTGCGAAGAAGAAACTCAGCACCGTAGTCAGCAGGATCCCGATCAGGATGGCGCCTTTCACTTTCAGGCGGTCCAGCGCCACGATGGTGAAGAAGCCAATGATGGCCAGCACGGCGGGCGGCTGGTGCAGATCGCCAATGGTCACCAGCGTGGCGGGATTGCCAGCGATGATGCCCGCGCTGTGCAGCGCGATGATTGCCAGGAACAAGCCTATGCCCGCGGTGATGGCGCCACGGATGGCCTGCGGAATGCCCTTGACGATCGCCTCACGCACACGGAACAGCGTCACGATCAGGAACAGGCAGCCTGATATGAACACAGCGCCCAGCGCTGCCTGCCAGGGGAAGCCCATGCCCTTCACGACGGTATAGGCAAAATAGGCGTTCAGCCCCATGCCCGGTGCCATGGCAATCGGGTAGTTGGCGTAAAAACCCATGATCAGCGTGCCGATGGCGGCGGCGAGGCACGTCGCAACGAATACCGCGTCCTTGGGCACGCCGGCATCGCCAAGGATGCTGGGGTTCACGAAGATGATGTAGGCCATCGTCAGGAACGTGGTCACACCTGCCAGGATTTCCGTGCGCACATTGGTATCGTGCTCGCGCAGGCGGAAAATTCGTTCCAGCAGGCTCTGTGATGCCGGCGGCGCCGACGGGCCCGGCGCAGGCTGGTTTCCTGAACGTGGCGCCTGGTCTGATGTGGACATGCATGGTCTCCTGATTTACCGAGTGCACCATGCATCGCCTGGCCTGGATGCTGCGGTGTTGACTCGACAATTCGCAAAAGGCGCGATGATCCCACAAGGGGCGCTGTGGTTGCCAGAGCGGTCGGGGGAATTCCCTGCCTTGACGTAGCAGGAAATCCCCCGTATAAATCTCGTCCAGATTCAAGCGACGAGGCAACAGTTCATTCGTTAGCCACCGTCTTGGTACTTCGGTTGTCCATGGTGTCCTTTCCTTGAGTTGGCTGTACGGTGGTGTGTGCACCATCGGTTTCTTTATTTTTTTATTTGGAAAGCAATACCATGCAAACCGGAATCGTTAAGTGGTTCAACGACGCCAAGGGCTTCGGCTTCATCAAGCCGGACGCAGGCGGTGATGACCTGTTCGCGCACTTCTCGGAAGTTCGTAGCGAAGGTTTCAAGTCGCTGCAAGAGAACCAGCGCGTGTCGTTCGAAGTTAAGAACGGCCCGAAGGGTCTGCAAGCTGCGAACATCACGCCGCTGTAAGACCTGGCACCGGAGTACGCCGCAAGGCACGCTTCGACGCTACAAAGAACCCGCCTTTTCTGGCGGGTTTTTTTTCGTCCGTACGCTGTACCCGATGCATCGGGAGTCGTGGTCCCACCCAACCGGATCGTGGGCACCTCCAATCGCACGTGCGTAACGACCCGTTTCCCGCATCCCCTGCATCTTCCCCTTCTCCCTCCAAGAGTGCCCCCAAATCTACACGGCACCCAAAACCTGCCCGGTAGAGTTCTCGCAGAAATGGGTACGCTCCCGCCGCTCCTCGGAAAATCTGCCCGCAGAAACGGGTACGCCGTCGGTTCATCCTGCCAGGATTGCCCAAAAAAATCGTAACGTTGTGCAACGCAGAAATGGGTACGCCTGGCTGCGTCGAACGCCGCTGACACATTGTTCCTGGCGCGAATCCGGTGGATAAGTCGGCAACTTATCCCGCCTAAAACTTTGGCATACAGGTTATCCCCGCAGAATCAGGTTCGTTTGGCGAGAAGTAACGTATACGTCTGCGCCGCAGCGACGTGCTCGCAGAAATGAGTACGCAATTTCGCTGCCTGACGTCGCAGAAACGGGTACGCAACGCGTATACATGCTGCGACCGCGTCGTATACGTGCCTACGGACCAGGCGCTGGCCGGTGCACAGCGATCGCAGAAACAGGTACGCCTTGTGACTGGCCCGAGGGTGATTGCCTGGGTAGCAAGTGGGCGCCGGCTCTTACGTATACGTCGGGTATACCGATGGCTGCGCGGCATGTTGCACGCGCGGGCGCAGGTATTGGGCGCAGAAACGGGTACGGCGAGCCGCCAAGCCAGCCGCCGCAGGGCCCGCAGAATTGGGTACGCTTTCATGCTGCATCGCATTTCCGGGGCGGGTTCGCAGAATTGGGTACGCCGCAGAAATGGGTTCGACAGCTCGCTTTCCTTGCTGCTTACCCGACTCACGCAGAAGTAGGTACGCTTTAGCGCCCGGGCTACGCAGAAGTAGGTACGCTCCGTGTGCCGAAACGGGCTCGGATGGGACTCAGGCGTACCCGATTCTGCGTGGATAAGCCGTGGAAATGCGCCAGTGCTAGCGGTTTTAGCGCGAAGCTGCAGGTGGATTCGTCGGCGGGCGCAGAAACGGGTACGCTTTTGTGCTTCCGTGCTGTGGAAAAGCCTGTGGGATCAGTGGGTTATCCCCGCAGATTCCGGTTCGCGAAGTTCGCTGAATTGGGTTCGCTTTGCCGCAGAATCAGGTTCGGGCTGTCGCAGAAACGGGTTCGGAAGCCCGCAGAATCGGGTTCGCTGACCGCCTAAAAGTACTTTGAAATCAATGCTGCTGGCGCTCCGTATACGGTTTACGAGTAGTTAACCCGTATCGGTATCGTTTACTTGTAGTGGATGAGCAGCCAACCGTGGACAACCCTGGTGGGTTGCCCACCGTGTGTCCGCCATCTCGCCAATCGCCGGATACCCGGCAATGGAACACAAACGGCCGACAGCCAGCGGCGATAGCTACCTGAACCTCATCAGCGAATCAGCAAAGAAACACGTATACGTACCCGTTTCTGCGTGACAAGGTATACGCGATCGCGTACAAAGGCGGGTAATCCGAAGCCCACCAATATGTCGATCAAACGCGCTATGGCCTCCGAGGGGGAACGCTCTGTCCTGGAAGAGGACCGTGAGCCATCCCGCATCATCGTTCCCGGGAACGAGAACGTGCTCGTTCCGTCCGAGAAATTCCAGCGTCTCTTCGACGAAGCCCAGGCTATGGAGCGCGAAGACGCCTGGCAAAGCGGAGAAGTTGGTTTCCTGAGCCGTGCCAGCGTGCAGGTGACACTGCCGTATCGGGCGCCCAAGGGCGCACCTCCGGTATGGACCCGTACCAGCGGCAATATCTCGTTGATGATTCAACCGGGCTACTTCACGCAGCAACGGTCTGAACGTGCGTCAAATGGGCGCCAGAAGCTCGTTTCCGAAACTGTATCGCTTGGATATCCGTACGGCTCCTATCCGCGCCTGATGCTTGCCTGGATTGGCAAGGAAATCATGGCCAAGAAGAAGCGCGGCGAGTTTACCGGGACCGTGGAGGACCGTCGTATCTCGCTTGGCAATTCGTTGTCCGAGTTCATGTACAACCTTGGCATTCCGATGGCTACGGGCGGCAAGCGCGGCACCATGACGCTGGTGCGCCAGCAGATGATCCGCCTGTTCTCGGCCACTATCGCCATTGTGCAGAACAAGTCGATTCCTGTTCCAAACCAGCCGCCCGGACACGAGCCACTGTCGATCGACCGTGTAGGCTATTTGCTGGCAGATCAGCTGTCGACATGGTGGGATCCCATGCAACCGGGCCAGGGATCGATGTTCGAGAGCTTCGTGGTGCTGTCTGAGCCGTTCTTCAACGAACTCGTGAACCGGCCAGTACCGGTGGACATGCGCGCACTGAAGGCGCTGAAGCAGTCGCCATTTGCGCTCGATGTGTACTCGTGGCTGACGTATCGGTTCTTTACCATTCAGCGCCGTACGGAAATTCCGTGGGAAGCGTTGCAAATGCAGTTTGGGACCGAAACCGAAAGCGAACGCAAGTTCCGGGCGTTGTTTCGCAAGGCGCTCAAGGATGTGCTGGTGGTGTACCCAGGCGCCAAGGTCGATGCCGATTCGTCGAAGGCACTCGTTCTGCAGCCATCGCGAACCAGCGTCCGCAAACTCGGCTGAACGCAACGGCAGGGCTCTGGACGCGGTACAAACAAAAAGGGCAAGCATGATGCTTGCCCTTTTCGCTCTACCGTCAAGTCAGATGCAGACTTTCCGGAGATAGTGGTTCACGTCAGGCTGGCTTGATAGCGGATGCCTGCAGGCCCTTCGGCCCCTGCTTCACTTCAAACGTCACACGCTGACCGTCCTTCAGGGTCTTGAAGCCTGCTCCCTGGATTTCGGAGAAGTGAGCAAACAGGTCTGCACCGCCGTCATCCGGGGTGATGAAGCCGAAACCCTTTGTCTCGTTGAACCACTTGACCGTACCGGTTGCCATAAGAATTTCCTTTCGAAGCAAGTTCGTTTACACAACGCAAACAACCGTTCAAGCACGTTGAGGTCTCGCAGATACCGAACGGAAGCCGACGAGGTTGACACGACTTGACTCGACTGTAGAGGGCATCATAACCACATTGTGTTGCGGTGTCATGTGCGGCGTAATGCGCACTGCCTTTACTTTAGGCGGATTCCTTATCGCTTTTCAAGAAGAAGAATCCCGCACTATTGATGTAGTCGGATTTTCTTTGTTTCTCGCTTCCAGCACATGCTGTCTTAAGGCAAATACGGGCCAAGCCTTTCCAATAATTTAATTTTTGAAAAACGGGTTGTAGCGTAAAGTCGATTTGGCTAAAGTTGCGCCTTGACTGGATACCATCATCTGCGCTTTCAGCGCTGAAAGTGAGGCCGTAATGGCTGCAAAGATCATCACCGTTTTCAATCAGAAGGGCGGCTGCGGAAAAACTACCGTCAGCATGCATCTGGCAGGCACATTGGGCCTCAGGGGCGCACGCTCGCTGCTGGTCGATATGGACGAACAAGGGACGGCAACGCGCTGGGCTGCCCAGGCTAGTGACGAGCGCCCGTTTCCTGCTGCCGTTTTTGGCTTGGCGCCCTCCGGCGGTGCCATGCATCGCGAGGTCCGCAAGTTTATTCACGACTACGACTACATTCTGGTCGACTGTCCGCCTGCAGTGCATTCGGCGGCGCCCTCCAGCGCGCTGCTGATCTCGGATCTCGCGATTATTCCCGTGGTTCCTTCACCGCCTGACCTGTGGGCGGCCGTGGCCGCGAAGACCCTGGCTCAGCACGCTCAAGTTCAGAACGAGTCGCTACAGATACGTGTCATGGCCAATATGGTCCAGCGTCGTGTATCGATTGCGCGCCAGGCTATCGAGATCCTGGGCGATGACGCCGACGTTCCACTATTGAACTCGATGGTGGGTTCGCGCTCGGCATTTCGCGAATGCCTGGCAATGGGTTGCACGGTGCACGGCGTCCCGGGGGCGCGGGAAGCGATCCAGGAAGTCGACATGATGGTGGACGAGATACTGTCCCTGATTGAGTAATAGAATGGCAACGAAATTGAAAAGCCTGAAAGCGGGCATGCTGGCCGGCATGGCCGCCGAAAAGAACCGCAGCGATGCGATCGACCGCTTTGCCCGTGCAGAGGCGGCGTTGACGGAGCGTCCAAACGGACTGCTTCAGTCGCCCCAATCGCCGAAAGCGGGGCAACCGGACGCCACTTTCAGCGCTGAAAGTCCGGCATCGGCTGCGGTCGAAGGCCGGCAATTGATCCGGGTTCAGATCGCCCAACTCCACGACAATCCCTTCAATGCGCGCCGCATTTACGATCCGGCAGTAGTCCAGGAGCGTGCTGCGTCGATTGCCACGCACGGGCAGAAGACACCGGGCCTTGCCGCCCCCGACCCGACACGACCGGGTCACTACATCCTGATCGACGGTCACTATCGCAAACGCGCGCTGGCGTCCGCAGGCAAGCTCGAGATGGTATGCTTCATCGAGGACGACATGAGCGAACTCGATTTCTACCGGCTGTCATTACTGCTGAACGAGCAGAGGTCCGATCAGTCGGCGCTCGACAATGCGATTGCCTGGCGTCAGTTGCTCGATGAGGGCAAGGTTCAGAAGGAAGAAGAAATCTGCGAACTGACCGGTATGTCCGCCGGTACGGTCAACAAGACGCTGGCGCTGTTGAAGCTGCCGGATTCGGTCATTGCGGTGATGCGCGAGCGTCCGAGCGCGATCGGCATTGCAGCCGGCTATGAGCTGACGCTGTACTGCAAGGTAGCTGGAGAAGACCGCACGCGGGATCTGGCCACGCGCATCATGAACGATGGCTTGTCGAGCCGCGAGGTCGAATCCATTCGAAAGCACGCGCAGGAGGGCAAGTCCCGCAAGGTCAAGGAAATCAGTCGGCAGTACAAGATCCGGACCGAAGCCGGGCAGCTTCTCGGCACGATCAAGGAGTGGGATTCGGGGCGCGTCATGCTCGACGTGCAACTGACAGACCGCAACGCTCGAGAAGATCTTCTTGAGGTCCTCAAGGCACGGTTCGGTCTCGACAAAACGTTGCTTTGAAATGTTGCTTTGATCAGCTCAGGCGCAGCTGGCGCGGTGTAAATGTTGAAGGCACATTGTCGTGTGCGGCGGCAAAGCGCTTCCAGCTAGCGCGTAGCAACTGATCGAGGCCACTCGCGGAATAGCCTGCCGCACGCTGCGCCTGCTTGGCGCGGCCCCGTCCGGTTGAAGGAAACCGGATCGGGGCCAGCAACGCCGCATCCGGAGTCCATCCCGATGCCAGATCCTGCCAGACCAGTCCCCGGTCATCCCAATGGGCCAGCAGCGCTGTCCAGACATCAGAAGCCAGTTCGATCTCGCCGCGACGTGCTTCGCTCTTGCCGTGGCACGTCAGTCGCGGTGGGCCTTCGCTGAGCACCAGATCCCCAATCCGAAAGGCCGGTAGTTCCACGATGCGCATGCCGTGGCGCGCAATCAACAGTGCGGCCGCATGCGCCGCGCGCTGACCGGGCGACGACCCTTCACCCCCCAACCACCCGAGAAACTGAACGATGCTTCCGCCCAGATCCGGTCCTGCTTCAGCTGGCTCGGTGATGGAAGGGGCAGCGGCCGGGGCAGGGGCATCGATGCTACCTACAGCGGACTGTGGCAACGCATGCGCTCGTTTCCAGGGAGCTTCGGCACGTAGCCCGCGCAGCAAAGTGCGAACTACCCGTAGCGCTGCATCGCAGGAGCTGGTTCGCAGAGGGCCTTCGAAAGGCCGCCAATGGGCTTTGTCGCGTTGACTTGCAGGTCCACACCAGAACGTCGCAGGCTGTGGATTGAGCAAAAACGAGCGATACGTTTCCAAGTCTTCCGTTGTCAGGGATCTTGGCGATCGATTCTGGTGTGCGCTCCAAAGCAGGATTCGCTCGGCTTCGCGGCGGTAGCTCTTCCAGGTGTTCGGCATCTCCTGGCGTGCCGCCACCCATTCACGTACCGACCGTAGGTCTTCGGCCAGTGCAGCCTGGAAAGGATCCGGCCCAACCGGGGCCAGCATCAGTTCGAGGGGAACCGGGTGGGGCATGTCGTTGCCAAGCCTTGTTGCCAGAAGCGAACCGCGACTGACGATTTCCGAAGGTGCCCTGACAAACTCCTGCAACTTCACGTCAAACATCGCCTGCTGGTTACCCAGCCAGCGCACAATCGTCTCAGCCGAATGTCGTCCAATGCGAGGCACATGGCGCCACCAACTGCTGCCACGTCGGTTCGCCAGCCCCACCAGGTCCGCAATGGTATGGAGTTCCGCGGCCACCAGCCGCCTGGCCAGGCTTGGCCCGAACCATAGTGAAACCTGATGCGTCGGTAGCGGCCGCCCCTGGCCCAATTGCTCGATCGAGGACAGGGCCTCGACCCGGCGACTCATGCCGGCGTCTGACCGCCCGCGCAGCGCCTCGAACATCTCGGCGATATCGGGACGGTCGTGCTGTAGCGCGAACTGCACAAGGCGGTCACGCAGCGCAAGAATGCGCTGTACCGCCTGATGCTCGGTCAAGTCGTCATCGTCGTCCGCATCGAGCAGGTAGCGGTTGGCAATATCCACTGGCCGCATGCCCTGCGCATAGGCGCGCACCACCGCGAATTCGGTGCGTGTGAGCTTGGTAACTGCCAGGGTTTCCATAGCCTCAGCCATGGCCCCACCGTTGAGTAAGCGTCTTTTCGGTCATGCCCAAGATTGACGTAAGTGACTGATTTGCAACCATTTTAACCGGCCGACGTGCCGAGCCGGCCGATTCTGCACATTAAAGTGCAATGTAAATTATTTTACGGGAAAGTGGGTGTCTGGGACGCAACCTGGGGAAAAAAGGCCTACAAGGCATGCATGCAGCCCTTGGGAGCCTTGGGGGGCGCTCAGGGCCTTGGATCGAGGAGGTCCGCGACCTTGCAGCTTGCGGGCGCATCCAGCGGGTTGGCTACGGTCAGCAGAAAACACGTCACGCATGACGCCCCGGGGAGGGCTGGCGACGTAGAGGCCTGTCGCACAGCCACCGTCGCTGGCCGCAGCCATGGGGCGAGGTGGAGCACTGTAGCAATGCTGGTTCAACGGTGACAATCCAGCCAACGAATGTTGAAGCGGCGTTAGTACTGACCGTCATTCATGGGTGCGAATCCGGCCGGGCGTGACAGAACCCGCGCTTGATGGTGGCCGGTAGCGTTCTGTGCGTTTGGCTACCTTCACCTGCTGCGTGTCACCTCAGCGAAACGCACCTGCCGACATGGGATGGGTGGCCCGGTTTATCGTCAGCTTTGCTCAATTGTGGTCCGTGCAAGAGCTCATTCAGCGGCATTGATTTAAAAGGAAAAACATACGCAGCAGTGAGTACGCTTTCGGTCGAAGTGACTCGCTCGGGAGCACCTTCGATGCGCTTCGCAGAAGTCCACCAAATCGCGAAAAGGCCCTACGTATACGACGTATACGCATCGAGGCGCACGTATACCAACTCAATGCGGAATCCACTTGAAGACGTCGCTGGACTGATTTTTGAATCATTCGTCCAAAGACTTTTCGAAGCGTCAGACCCGTAGGGATTACTCGTCCACTGAATAAATCAAAGATGGAATTGGCAATGGGGCGCGGGATGCAGACACGACAAGAAAGCCGTCGCTGTCTGCATCCTCGTGATGGCTTAGTGCTCGATCACCGGAGCATGCACCGGGGCGATCGACTCATGCAGGGTTGCGGTACGCTGGGCTGCCTTGTGGACCATCGTGTAGGCGTAGTCGATGCCCATGCCGTAGGCGCCCGAGTGTTCCTTGGCCAGACCCGTCACCGCGTCGTACGTTTCCTTGTTCTTCCAGTCGCGCTGCCATTCGAGCAGCACCTGCTGCCAGGTCACCGGCACCACGCCAGCCTGGATCATGCGTTGCATGGCGTAGTCGTGCGCTTCCTTGGTCGTGCCACCCGAGGCATCGGCCACCATATAGATCTCGTAGTCGCCCTCGAGCATTGCGCTCAGCGCGAACGTGGTGTTGCAGACCTCGGTCCACAGGCCGGCCACGACAATCTTCTTGCGGCCATTGGCGGCCAGCGCGTCGCGCACCTTCTGGTCGTCCCACGAGTTCATCGAGGTACGTTCGAGCGTTTGCTTGCCGGGGAAGACGTCAAGGATCTCGGGGTAGGTGTAGCCGGAGAACGAATCGCTTTCCACCGTGGTGATGGTGGTCGGCACGTCGAAGATCTTGGCTGCCTTGGCCAGGCCCACCACGTTGTTCTTCATGGTCTGGCGGTCCATCGACTGCACGCCGAAGGCCATCTGCGGCTGGTGGTCGATGATGATCAGTTGGCTGTTGCGCGGGGTCAGGACTTGCAGCTTGGCGTTCGACATGATGTTCTCCGGTATAAAAAATAATTCAATAAGTTTGAGGTACTGCAGACAGCGCTGGTCTCGCTTGTTTGCGTCGCTTTGTTTGCTTCGCTGCGTTGTTGCGCTGTCCATGTGCAGAACTATAGCTAGCGCCGGCCCGAGGAAAACAGGCTATCGCTGTCATAGTTATTCAAATTAATTGAATTTACCCAAAGGCCAGAACGGCCTTGGTAGTCTCCCCTCTCCCGCATGGCGGGAGAGGGGCTGGGGGAGAGGGCCAGCGGCTCAAGCCGAGACAGGTCGCAATTTGAACCGCGATGCCCTCTCCCCCAACACCGCGCAGCGCGGGAGAGGGGAGCTTGAAACGCAGGGACGCCGTTACTCCAGGTGGAACGTCCTGACTACGTCCGCCAGCGTTGCCGCCTGGCCTTGCAGCGCGGCTGCTGCGGCGGTCGACTCCTCTACCAGCGCCGCATTCTGCTGCACCATCTGATCGAGCTGGCCTACGGCCACATTCACCTCCTGGATACCGCGTGTCTGCTCGCGCGCGGCATTGGTGATCTCGGAGATGATCTGCGTCACGCGGCCTACGTTGCCCACGATCTCGCGCATGGTCTCGCCGCTCTGGCGCACCTGGCCCGAGCCCGCGTTCACGCTGTCGACGGTCGATTCGATCAGCGTCTTGATCTCCTTGGCGGCCTGCGAGCTGCGTTGCGCCAACGCGCGCACTTCACCGGCCACCACGGCGAAGCCGCGGCCCTGTTCGCCCGCTCGCGCCGCTTCCACTGCAGCATTGAGGGCCAGGATATTGGTCTGGAACGCGATGCCTTCGATCACGCCGATGATGTCCGAGACCTTTACCGCGGCGCTTTCGATACGGCTCATGGTGTCGATGGCGCCGGCAATGGCGTCGCCGCCGCTGGTAGCCACCTGCTGCGCCTGACCGGCGGTTTCATCGGCATGACGAGCCGAGGCTTCGGATTGCCCCACCGTGGCGGTGATCTCTTCCATCGACGCCGCAGTCTGTTCCAGGCTGGCTGCCGCCGATTCGGTGCGGCGCGACAGGTCGGCGTTGCCTTCCGCGATCTCGTTGGCTGCTACGTGCACCGATTCGCTCGCCTCACGGATCTGGCGCATGACATGTACCAGCTTGTCGGCGAACGCGTTGAACGCGCGCGCGATCTGCGCCACTTCGTCGGAGCCCTGCGCAGCCAGACGGCGCGTCAGGTCGCCGTCGCCGGAGCCAATCGCCACCATCGCGTCGCGAACGTTCGACAGGCGACGGAACGAGACCGCGGTGACACCGGCCACGATGACCGCAGCCGCGCAGGCCACGATGACCAGTGAAATCATCGATGCAATCAGCACCGAGCGCATGCCGGCGGTGGCCTCGGCCTTGTCCAGCGCAATCACGGCAATCCAGTCCGTACCCGGAATCTCGCGGCCGCGCAGCAGCTTGTCCGCGCGACCGACGCTCACCTCGGTTGGCGCCGTTGCCGTTACCAGCGCGGCAAGCTTGTCGCCATCGAGTGCCGGCACCAGGTCCGACACCGGCTTGAGGGTCAGCTTGTCGTCGAGATGCGCAACGATCTGGCCGCTGCGCGCCACCAGGATGCCAAAGCTGGCCGGTGTGGGATGGATCGAGCGCACGTTGGCAACCACGGCGTCCATCGCCACGTCACCGCCGATCACGCCCTTGATGCCGCCATCGCGAACGACCGGCACCGCGAACGTGACCACCAGCTTGCCGCTGCTTGCCGCGATATACGGTGGCGTGACAATCGGCTTGCCCGCCGCCACGGCCTGCTTGTACCAGGGACGCGCGGTGGGGTCGTAGTCGGGCTTCAGGCCCGTGGCGTCGGAGAACCGATGGCTCTTGTCCGCATAGCCGACGTATGTCTTGATAAAGCCGCCGGCATTGGCGACGAGCCTGAGGGCCGGGATCGGATCATCCTGCAGCGCGGCGTCCTGCAGCGACTCGATCATCCGGGTATGGCTGGACACCCATTCGGCAATGGCATCCACATGGCCGGTCTGCACGGCGGCCAGGTTGTTGTCGATTGCCTCGTTGTTATAAGTACGGGCAACCAGTTGGTTGACGATGGCGTTGGCTGCAAGCGCCACGATCACGATGACCACTGATAGGGCCACGATTCGCGCGCGAAGCGAGGAAAGCATGTGATGAACTCTTCTCTGAGGTTGGCCCGGATATGGGCAGGAGGACTGCGAACGCATTTACGGCGCGCGATGGCTCCGTCTTTAGTGCGCCGCAACATAGCGACTCCAGATGCACTTTCCAGCGAACCGAACGACCGTTCGCGCTTTGCGGGCCACTTGCCATATGTCGAGACATCCCTTGCCATACAACTGAGGGAAAACCCGCTGCGCTGCAGCATTAACTTGCATTCACACGGCGACCTTCCTATGCTGAAAACCAGAATTAGATTTAATTTTTATCTGTATTCAGAAGCATCTAACGCGTTACATACGCAAACGGGGCGGTCTGACATCCTCCGAGGGAGGGCCGAAGCAGCGAGCCATGACGGGACGCTGCCACGCTCAGGAGGTGATGCAAGACCGTATGGAAGTGCAGCCGCGCCATAAGCGGAGCACGTCCAACAGCGCGCACATGACAGCCAGCACAAGCTCATGTGACGCGCCAATAAGAAGTGAGCGGCCATGGCCACCATCCTGTTGCTCGAGCCACATCCTTTGCTGCGTCTCGGACTGCGCCACCTGCTTGCCCAGGCGCACGTACCGGGCGATCTGGTCGATCTCGATCCCGCCAGCCTGCAAGACCCCGACCCGTGGACGCACCACGCCGATCTGCTGATCTTCGGCCTGCCGGCCGACACGGATCACGGCTGGCGTTCGCTGGCCTCGCTCTGTGCACGCCTGCAGCCGATGCGCGTGCTGGTGCTGGCGGACCACGTACCCGCGCCGCTGCCTGACAGCGGGCTGCCCGAAGCGGTACGCGGCCTGCTGGCCAAGACCTGTTCCGCCGATGCGCTGGAAGCCGCGATCCGCCTGGTACTGGCCGGTGGCGAATGCTTTCCGTCGCAGCTGCCTGCGGTTCGCCACATGGGCGATACGGGCCATGCCGAAGTGCATATGCCAGCCACGCCCGAAGCGCGGCATGCGGCCGCGCCCATCGTGGTGCCGCTGCACAGCGTGCCCGTGGACCTGCCACACCCGGTTGTGCAAGAGAAGGTCGCCACCATTGAAACGCCTGCCGCTGGCTCCCACCTGCTGAATATCACCGAACGCCAGTACGAAGTTCTTGCACTGCTGGCGCGCGGGTATCCGATCAAGACGGTCAGCCGCCTGCTCAATATCTCGGTGGCCACCGCCAAGACCCACGCCTGCACGCTCTACCAGCGCCTGCACGTGCGCAACAAGGGGGAAGCGGTCTACGTGGCGCTGCAACGTGGCGCCACGCTGAACTGGCCTGGTCCCACGCCAGCCAAGCCCGCGCATATCCCGATGTCGTCGCTGCACGCGCGGGAGGCATGTGAGGCTGCCTGACCGATCCAGACGCACCTTGCCGATGGCGGGGAGGCCGCCCCGCCTCCACCATCCGCCGGTCCGCCCTCATCCAAAAGCATGAGGCGGCAGCCGGCCGTGGTTGCTAGCTTGTAAGTCAGGTCCGGCGGCAGGGGGACAGGCGCATTTCCAGAAGGAATCCCTCTTCGCCATCATTTCCACCCGAATCCGATGCCCCCACCCAGGGCGAACCGCCGGTGCACCACACCCAGCGGACACACGCGTTCAAAGCGCGGATGGCTTTTCGATGACGACCTATCTGATCGCCAGCAACGAAATGATGTGCCGTATCCTTGCGCGTCGCATGGAAGGGCAGGACATTCCCTCGCCAGTACGCTGGCATGGACCGGAATGGCTGCTCGGCGACCAGCCGGAAACCGTGCGCATGTCCACCATCGATAATCCCGACGAAACGGAGCCGGTGCCCGAGCACTCGGTTGCCATGGCCGTGGTGGACTGCAGCGGGGTCTCGGGCGATCCGCGCGCATTGCTCGACCGTGTTCGCGCACGGCTCGCGCCGCGCCGCTGGCTGGTCCTGTCCGACGCGCTCGATGGCACGCTGATGGCGCATGCCGCGCTGCTTGGCGCCAGCGGTTGCCTGGCCGTGCCCGCACCGGTGGAACTGGTCTGCGCCGCTGCCACGCTGGTGTGGGCCGGTGGCCAGTGTTTCCCGCGCAGTGCACTGTCGCTGCTGCGACAGTTGCATCCACACCATGCGGATACCTCCACCGCGCCGCGTTTTGCTTCTGCGCCACGGGCCTATCCCGATGGGTCTACTGCCATCGGATGAGGGCGCGCATGCGTTGATACGACTATGCTGGACTTGCTCGCGATCAGAAGCCGGCGCCTTGCCGAGGCCGGCCGTCGCGAATGAGCAGGGGGTCGTATGGAACGCAGTCTCGATATTCTGGTCGTGCACGGGTTTGCCGTGCGCGAGGGCCGGAACAAGTGGGCATGTTGCTATGAAATACGGCTCGCCATCATAGGCGGGCCGTTGTTGTATCGGGGCGAACTGCATGGTCGTCGCTTCGCCACCGAAGATGCCGCCATCATTGCCGCGCGCGAGATTGGCGAACAGGAAGCATGCCGCCATCTCGATACCGCGCGCGCACTGTTTGTCGCGCTGACGCGCACGCCGGTCCCGTGACCAACTCCAGGTAGCTATGCGGTAGTGGTTCCCCGAGCAGGCGGCCGGCCCAAAAAAGAAGCCCGCCGACCGGGGGACCATGCGGGCTTTGAAATGGCCGCTCACGTGGTGCGCGGCCATTACATTGAACATATCGAATCGCGCTACCGGACTCTATCAACCAGAAGACGCATGTCAGCCGGGCATCTCATCCCTGTGCCGGCGCGCGTACAAAGGCCGCGAACCGAGCATTGGCGCGCATATCCGGTACAAGCGCGAAGTGCAGGCGCGTGCCGGCGGGTGCTATTGGCCTCATGCTTCGGGATAGAGTCCGGCAAAACGGCGCAATGGATAAGCGCGTCGCGCGGTGCTACGCTGCCGCAAGTTCAGGAAAACCCCGAGTGGGCAAACGCACGATGAGTCGTTGGCAACTGATTTCTTTCTTTGGTGAATCCGCGTTCCTGTTGCCGTGCGCCGTCTTCCTGTACGCGTGGATGCGCTGGCGCGGTGCTACCGACGTGGCGCGCCACTGGCTGCTGGCGTTCACGGTCACGGCGCTCGTCGTGCTGGTGTCCAAGCTCGCGTTCCTGGGGTGGGGCATCGGCAGCGCGGCGCTCGACTTCACGGGTTTCTCCGGCCATTCCATGATGGCGGCGTCCATCCTGCCGTTGATGTTCTATGTCGCGATGCCCGCCAACCGGCCCGGTCTGAGCCTGCTGGCCGCGCTGTTCGGCGTGCTGCTGGCGCTGGCGGTTGGCGTATCGCGCCTTGCGCTGCAGGCGCATTCAACGTCGGAAGTGGTCAGCGGCCTGGCGCTGGGCCTGCTGGTAAGCCTGCCGGTCATCGTGCGGCGCGGCGTGCCCCGCAGCCCGCGCGCCATGCTGCTCACCTGCTGCGCACTGCTCGTGTTGCTGGCGCTTCCAGTCGATGGGCTCACGGGCGCCACCCACGTGATGGTGCAGGATCTTGCCAGGTTCCTTTCCGGGCGCGATCGTCCCTATCATCGGGGCGAGTGGGCGGTGCTTCATGCCGGCCCGGACCGCACCGCGTCGACTCGCCTGCGCACGCCGGGATAGCGCGTCCATCGCGCCTGGAGCTGTGTGCGGCCGCCAACAGACGTGCTGCGGCGCCGTACGCAACCATGACCTCAATCAGCTTCCCGCAAGGGTATGGGGTGGTCATGGCATCGAACTGGAACGTTGCCGCCGAGCGAAATTCGGCGCTTCACTATCTCTACAGACTCTGCGATGCATTGCTGATCGCCGTGGCCGGCATTGCCGTCGGCGAGTTCTATTTTCCCGGTGGCATACGAGAGGCGGCACCGGTGCATGGCTTCCTGACCATGTTGTGCGCGATCGGTGCACTGGTGGTGTTTCCCGCGTTCGGCATCTACGAGTCATGGCGCGGCCGTAGCCAGGCAGTGCTGGCGCTGCGCACCTGCGCGGCGTGGACGGCGGTGTTCCTGACCGGCCTGCTTGGGGCGTTCCTGCTTCACCAGATCGCCTCGATCTCCCGGCTCTGGTCGATGGGGTGGTTCATCGGCACCATGCTGGTGCTCATGCTGTCGCGCGCCATCATGTTCCGCATGCTTGCCAATGTGCGAGAGCAGGGCATCAACGCCAAGCGCGTGGTGATATTGGGCTACGGACCGCTGGGGCGCGAGATGTTCCGGCGGGTGGAGCAGATCCGCGCGGCAGGCTACCGCGTGGTGGGTGTCTATGACGAATCCAGCGACAGTATCCCGGCGGGCGTGGAGACGCTGCGTACCATGGACGAGGTCAGCACGCTGGTGCGCCGCCAGGGTGTACGCGAGATCTGGCTTACGTTGCCGATGGCCGCATGCCGCGACCTGTCGGACGTCGTGCGCCAGTTCCGCAATGAGCTGATCGATATCCGCTGGGTACCGGACGTGGCTTCGGTCGAGCTGCTGGGCCATCGGTTCAGCGACTTCATGGGCTTGCCCGTGATCGATCTGAACAGCCCGCCGGTGTCAGGTATCACGGGCATCGTCAAGGGCAGCTTCGACCGTGCATTCGCACTGGCCGTGATCGTGGGCTTGAGTCCGGTACTGCTGACCATTGCCGCCCTGGTCAAGCTGTCGTCGCACGGACCGGTGCTGTTCCGGCAACAGCGCCTCGGTATCGACGGTCGGCCGTTCCATGTGTACAAGTTCCGCTCCATGCGGCTGCACCAGGAGGCGGGCGTCACACAGGCCACGCGCGATGATCCGCGCGTGACGCGTATCGGGGCATTCCTGCGCCGCACCAGCCTTGACGAGCTGCCCCAGTTCTTCAACGTGTTGCGTGGTGAAATGTCGGTGGTGGGACCTCGCCCGCACGCGATGGAACACAACGAGATGTACAAGGAACTGATCGATCGCTACATGTTGCGGCACCGCGTCAAGCCCGGCATCACGGGTTGGGCGCAGATCAATGGCTTCCGCGGCCAGACCGACACCATCGACAAGATGCGCAAGCGCATCGAGTTCGACATCTACTACATCCAGCACTGGTCGTTCCAGCTCGACCTTCGGATCATCGTGCGCACCGCGTTTCATGGGTGGACCGGCGCGGCTGCGTACTGAATCCTGCTTTTGAGTCCTGCTCCACATAGCAACCGACGGCTTGGTGCGACATCGCACCGAGCCGGCTGCGCAAAGCCAATGGAATGGAGCGTCAACGGAACGGAATCGGAGAGCACGAATGAAAGCAACCATCCGCAACATCCTCGGCGAAGTCGCGCGTCTCGATGTGCCTCTTGCTTCGCTGGCTGACAACGCCGATCTTTACGCGGCTGGCTTGTCCTCGCTGGCCACGGTGCACGTGATGCTGGCGCTCGAGAATGCCTTCGATATCGAGATTCCCGACCAGATGCTGACGCGTCAGCTCTTTCGCAGTGTCGATTCGCTGGCGGCAGCGGTCGAGACCATTCGTGCGCAGCAGGAGGCAGCGTGAGTCCCGCCAGCATCGCACTCGCGCATGTCAATTCCGAGACAGGCGCGCTTCCGGTTGAGGCACTGATTGCCGCGGCGCGTGAGGTGGCCGTCGTCGCGCAGCGTTTTACCGATGCCGTCGACCAGCAGGCGCGCTTTCCGCATGAGGCTTTCGAGGTTGCGCGAGAACAGGGGTTGCTGGGTGCGATGGTGCCGACCGCACTGGGCGGCAGCGGTGCATCGCTGGCCAGCGTGGCCGCGATCTGCAAGGTGCTCGGGGAGGTGTGTGCCTCGACGGGCATGATCTACGCGATGCACCAGATCCAGGTGGCCTGCCTGCTCGAACATGGCAGCGGCAGCCCATGGCATCAGCAGTTGCTGGCGCGCGTGGCCAGCGACCAGCTGCTGCTGGCATCCGCCACGTCGGAGGAAGCCATCGGCGGGGCGCTGCGTAGCAGCGGCTGCGCGGTCAATGTGGAAGGCGACCGCTTCCATCTGCTCAAGATGGCACCCACGATTTCATATGGCGCGCATGCGGACGGCATCCTGATCACCGCGCGCCGGCACGCCGATGCTGCGCCGTCGGACCAGGTGCTGGTCTGCGCGCTGCAGCCCGATTACACGCTGCAGAGCCTGAACACGTGGGACACGCTCGGCATGCGCGGCACCTGCAGCAATGGCTTCCGCCTGGAGGCTACCGGACAGGTGGACCAGGTGTTGCCGGTGCCGTTCGGCGAGATTGCCGACGCCACCATGACGCCGGTCTCGCACATTCTCTGGAGCGCGCTGTGGCTCGGCATTGCCGGCGATGCGGTGGCGCGTGCCAAGACCTTCTTCCAGGGCCAGGCGCGCGCGCGCCCGGGCTCGCTGCCCCCGTCGGCAACGCGCGTGGCCGAGGCGGTCAGCATGTTGCAGATGATGGAGGGACGCCTGGACCTGGCGCTCGCGCACCAGCGCAGCCGCCACGCGGGTGCGTCCGTATCGGCCGCATTTGCACTGGCCGCCGAGATGAACGGACTCAAGACCGCCATGTCGACCATGGCGCTTGAAGTGGTTCAACAAGCGTTGCTGGTGTGCGGAATGGCCGGCTACAAGCACGGCACGCCGTTCAGCCTCGGGCGTCATCTGCGCGACCTGTGGTCGGCGCCGCTGATGATCAATAACGATCGCATCCAGACCAACACGGCCAACCTGTTGCTGGCCGACCGTTCGTGAAGGAAGCCCCATGAATACCTATGCCTTGAAGGAAAGCGTGCGGGGTGACGGCGGCGGAGCAGCAGATGCCGACGCCAGGGGTTTGCCGGAGCCGTCGTATCTGGAGCAGTTGCTGGCCGCCGGCCTGCTGATAGAAACCGGCGTCAAGGGGCTGTATGGCCGTAGTGCCGTGTTCGAAGGCATTGCAGATGGTCTCAATCTGGCGATCACCCGGATCGGTGCGGACCAGCAGGCCGAAGTCCTGCGCTTTCCGCCCGCGATGGGACAACACGATTTCGAGACCAGCGAGTACCTGAAAAGCTTTCCGCAACTGGCCGGCACGATCCATAGCTTCTGCGGCGACGATCGCGGGCACCGCCGGCTGCTGGCGCGGCTCGAGGACAAGGAAGACTGGACCGACCAGCAGCAGCCTACGGGCGTGGTGCTGACGCCGGCCGCCTGCTACCCGATCTACCCGGTGGTGGCCAGGCGTGGCCCGTTGCCCGAAGGCGGCAAGGTGGTTGACGTGCTGTCGTACTGCTACCGGCACGAGCCATCGCTGGAGCCCACGCGGATGCAGTTGTTCCGCCAGCGCGAATACGTATGCCTGGGAACGCCCGCGCGCATCGTAGCCTTCCGCCAGCTGTGGATGGAACGCGGCCAGGCCCTGGCCAGCGCCTTGCAACTGCCGGTGGAGGTCGAGGTGGCCAACGATCCGTTCTTCGGACGCGGCGGCAAGATCGTGGCCGACAGCCAGCGCGAGCAGAAGCTGAAGTTCGAGCTGCTGGTGCCGGTCAACGACGGCGCGCCGCCCACGGCGTGCATGAGTTTCAACTATCACATGGACCACTTCGGTGCGCTGTGGCGAATCGGCCTGGCCGATGGCGGCGTCGCGCATACGGGATGCGTGGGATTCGGTATCGAACGGCTGGTGCTGGCGCTGCTCAAGCACCATGGGCTGGACCCGGCAAAGTGGCCACAGCCGGTGCGCGAGACGCTGGGAGGCGTGTAAATGTTCGGTGACGGCAAGGCAGTTCGCACGCGCGGCGGCGCGCATGCGCTGCACGGTGGCAATCCCGTGTGGTCGCATGCCAACCGCCATATCGACCTGTGGGTCGAATTGCTTCATGGATGGGAATTCGAACCTATCGCCGCATTGCCTTTCACCGTAGCGCTCGATTTCGAAGGAGACCAGTTCACGTCGTCGAACATACCGTCGGCCGATCTGGAGCGCCTGTATGGCATTGTCAAAGACGAGCTGTCGACCTATGGCCGGCTGGAGGCGCATGTCGCCGCGCAAACCAATCGCGGCAATGCGGTGCTGCTCGAGGTCGACAACTATCAGCTGCCCCAGCCGGCCGGCGTCTATCGTCGGCAGCATGCACGCGCCTGCATTGCGATCGATGTGCTGGTGCCCGAGGCCACTGCGGTGGGCTACTACCACCACGACGGCTATCACACCGCCAGCGGCGACGACTACCTGGCGATCTTCCGCACGCCGGCCCATGAAACCATGTGGGGAGTGGCTACGTTTCCGCAGGCCGAGGTGGTGCGACGCCGGTTTTCGGCGCAGTCCGCCGACGGCTTGATGCGCACGTCGCTGGACCTGCTGCGCGAGCATCTGGCGCGGCGTCCGCGCGAGAATCCGATCCGGGCGTTCCGTGCCGCGTTTCCGGCGCACCTGGAACAACTGATGGCACGTGGCGAGCCCAATTTCCAGATCTATGCCGCCAGCGTGCTGCGCCAGCTTGGCGCCAACTTCGAACTGCTCGGCCGCTACGTGCGCTGGCTGGTCATGAACGGACAGGTACTGCCCGATTCGGTGGCCGAAGCGTGCTACACCATGGCGTCCGAGGCGATGGTGATGCAGTTCCGCCTGATGCGCGCCGTGATCAGCCATAAGTCCGATAGCTGCCAGGATTGCCTGGAGCAACTGGAGATGGCTTACCAGGGCACGGTGCCTGCACTGGCGGCTCATTTCGGGGAGACCGTCACATGACCGCACGCGATCCGGACCCGGTACTGTTGCCCATCCTGCGGCCTGGCATTGCCGTGGGCCCGTCGCGGCTCGAAGGCGACTGGACCTTCCTGGAGACGTTTGCCAATGCGGCCGCGCATCCGGGCGAGCTGTCCGAAACCGGACACTGGTTGCCCGCGACCGTGCCAGGCACGGTGGCCGGCGCGCTGCGTGCGGCCGGACGCTGGGACGAAACGCTACCGCCGCCGCTGCACCAGCACGACTACTGGTACCGGCTGCACTTCTCGGGCAGCGGGCGACGGGTGATGCGCTTCAATGGCCTGGCCACGATTGCCGAGGTCTGGCTCAATGGCGTGAATGTGCTGACCACGCGGCACATGTTTGCGGCGCATCAGGTGGAAGTGGAACTGGCCGGCGCGGACAATGTGCTGCACATCTGCTTTCGCGCGATGCATCCGTGGCTGCGCACGCAACGCGGGCCGGTGCGCTGGAAGCCGCGCATGATCCAGCCACCTTCGCTGCGCACGGTGCGCACCACGTTGCTCGGCCATATGCCGGGATGGTGCCCGCCCGTGCATGCGGTGGGTCCGTGGCGCGATATCGAATTGCTCGATCCTGCCGGCGCGGATCTCACGCATGGCGTGCGAGCCGAACTGTCGAGCCAGCTCGACCAAACGACCGGTGTGATTGCATTGCAGTTGCATTTCCCCGGGCCGGCACCCGCGCACGGCGCGTTCTCCGCGATCGGACCCGACCACGCGGTATGGCATGGCGAGCTGCGGCGCACCGATGCACATACGCTGACCGGTACCTTGCGCATCCGCGATGCGCAATGGTGGTGGCCGCATACGCACGGTACGCCGGCGCTGTATCACGTCGATGCCAGCGTGGGCGGCCAAGTGCTGGCCTGCGGCAAGGTTGGCTTTCGCACGATTACCGAAGATCGGGATGGCGAGCCGGGAGCATTCGGTTTGCGCGTCAATGGCGAACGCGTTTTCTGCCGTGGCGCCTGTGTATCGAGCCACGACCTGCCGGGACTGGCCGATTCGGACGAAGCGGTGGCGCGCTGGCTGCAACTGGCGCGCGATGCCGGCGCAAACATGGTGCGCGTCAGCGGCGTCACGTGCTATCCGGGCGAAGCGTTCTATCGGCAGTGCGATGCATTGGGGCTGATGGTCTGGCAGGACTTCATGTTTGCCAACTTCGACTACGGCAGCGATGGCAATGCCGGGTTGATGGATGACGCGCGGCATGAAGTCACGCAATGGCTGACCTCGACACGCGCCCATGCCAGCCTGGCCGTGCTGTGCGGCGGTAGCGAGGTGGAGCAGCAGGCCGCGATGATGGGCGCGCCGCGCGGCGCGTGGCGCCAGCCGCTGTTCGATACGCTGATTCCGGCGCTGGTGGCCGAACATCGTCCCGATGTGGTGTACGTGCGCAATTCGCCCAGTGAAGGCGCATGGCCGTTCCAGGCCGATACCGGTGTGTCGCACTACTACGGCGTGGGCGCCTACCAGCGGCCGCTCTCCGATGCGCGGCTGGCCAATGTCCGCTTTACGTCCGAGTGCCTGGCGTTCGCCAATGTGCCCTGTGCGCGCACGCTGGTGGAAGCAGGCCTGTCGCAGCCGCTGCATGATCCGCGCTGGAAGGCGCGCGTGCCGCGCGATGCCGGTGCCGCATGGGATTTCGAGGACATTCGCGACTTCTACCTGCGCGAGCTCTACGATGTGGACCCGCCACGGCTGCGCTATGAACGGCCGGCGCGCTACCTGACACTGTCGCGCGCCGTGGTGGCCGAGATCATGACCGATGTGTTCGGCGAATGGCGCCGCAGCGGCTCGACCTGCCAGGGTGGCCTGGTCTGGCAGCTACAGGATCTGTTGCCGGGCCCGGGCTGGGGCATCGTCGACGCGCGCGCACGACCAAAATCGGCGTGGCATGCGTTGCGGCAGGTATGGCAACCGGTGCAGGTCATCCTGACGGATGAGGGGTTGAACGGCCTGCATGTGCACCTGATCAATGAAACTGCCACACAGCGTACGGTGCGGCTCACGCTGCGCTGCCTGCGCGATGGCGAGGCCGTGGCCGCCGAGGCCGTGCAAACACTGACGCTGGCGCCGCGTGCGTCGCGCAGGCTCGCGGCGGCGGAACTACTCGATCACTTCTTCGACTTCACCTACGCCTACCGGTTTGGCCCGCCCGCGCATGACGTGGTGATGGCAACGCTGCACGATGCCGAAACCAACGAGGTAAATGGCTACATGAGTGGCTACATGAGTGGCGACATGAGCGGCGCGCCACTGAGCCAGTCGGTCTATCTGCACGACCGCCGTGCCGATGCCTTGCGCGACCCTGGACTGCGCGCCAGCGTGGCGTGCGAGGACGGGACATGGTGGCTCACCGTGAGCGCGCAGCGCTTTGCGCGCTGGGTTCATATCGACGACCACGCGTACCTGCCCGAGGCGGAATGGTTTCACCTGGGGCCGGGGCAGTCGCGCCGTATCCGACTGATGCACGATGCCTGCGGCAACGCCGCCACGGGTGCCATCCCTTCGGGCGAGGTATCGGCCCTGAACGCGCCTCAACCGGTTAGCTACGACGGCTGATCTCATCCTTCTCCACCCTGCCCGCCAGGCCAAGTCTGGCGCGGCAGGACACATATCCCTCCTCCGCCTGGCCGGTATGCGCACCGGTTGCAGGATCAGTACTCCTCCCCCGTTTTCCTACATCCAACCTACCGAAGCATGACTCCCTGACCTATCCGTCTGCCTAGTGTCAGTTCTGTGCGTCATGGCACTTAATACAGTCAACAACGAAAGCGCAAGGCGGAGTGAAAACGCTCCGGAAGATTTCACGGGTGGCAGCTCACGGCTGCCAGGCATTCGCCAGCAAACTAGCTGTAAAAAAGGGTGGAGCGGCGAAGTCGGGTCACATCTCGCAAGTATTGTCTTGCGGGTGCGTAACGATGTCGCTCCTGGGTCATACGGAGGAAGAAATGATCGCGCATCGCTCGGACCTGCATGTCAATCATCTGCTCAACGCACTGCCACGTCACGAATGGGACGCGCTGTCGCGGCACTTCGAACTTGTCCGCCTGCGTGCAGGGGAACTGCTGACCGACTCGGGCCAGCGCATCGTTCACGTGTACTTCCCTACGACCTCCGTCGTATCACTGCTTTCGCTGCTCGAAGATGGCGCCACCGTGGAGTTTGCGGCGGTCGGGAACGAAGGGCTGGTCGGCATTCCGGTGGTCACCGGTGGCGACACGATGCCGAGCCGCGTCGAAGTGCGCAGCCCTGGCTTTGCCTACCGCATTCCGGCGCGTGTGCTGCGTGGCGAGCTGGGTCAGCTTCCGGCGTTGCAGCGCGTGACGCTGCTGTACGTGCAGGCAGTTCTGACGCAGATTGCCCAGACGGCGGCCTGCAATCGTCATCACTCGCTGAACAAGCAATTGTGCCGCTGGCTGCTGCTGGCCATCGACCGCCTGAGCACCAACGAGCTCGTGATCACCCAGCAGGTCATCGCCAATATGCTTGGCGTGCGCCGCGAGGGCGTGACCGAGGCTGCCGGCAAGCTGGAGGACCTTGGCTTGATCCATCACAGCCGCGGTCATATCACCGTGCTGGATCGCTGCGGGCTCGAACAGCATTCATGCGAATGCTACAAGCTGGTCAAGCGTGAGTACGATCGCCTGCTGCCGGCGCTGGCTTGCAGTCTTGCCTGACGGTACGGGGCCGGCGTTGCAACGCCGGCCCGCACCTTAGCCGCCAGTTCAGCCGCCAGCGGGATCGGTGCGGCCGAACGACTGCTGCAAGCCTTCGACAACATGTGCGTAGGCCGCTTCCAGCGTATCGAGGCTTTCGGTGCAGGCGTCGGGCCGCCCCCGCGCCATGGCACGTGCCAGCCGGAACTGCAGCACCTTGCATTCGCTGGCAATCGAGGTGGTTGCCGCCAGTATCGATGCGGGAACGCGGTAGCCATGCGTGCCAAGCCATTGCAGGCAGTGTCCCAGCATTTCAAAGTTGGCGCCAAGCTGGCGCGGAAGATTGAATCCGTAGTGATGAAAATAACTGTCGCCGCGTGCCAGGATAGTATCGACCTGGCCATCGAACGCCTCGCGCCAGCGCGTGACCGGATTGTGATCCGGCCGGCGTCCGAGATGCCGGCGCATCTGCGCGGCCACGGCATTCGACAGGGCTCGTCCTTGCAGCGCCGGTCGCACGCGCTTCGCGTATTCCACGTAGGGAAACAGGATGTCCTGGTTGTCGCGCAGCGCCGGGTCCAGCCGCAGCAGTCCGCAGTAGTCGTCGGACTGGGCGGCGTGGTAGCCGAGCCCATGGTAATAGCCCAGCGTTTGGGCGACCGTGTCGATCCTGTCGATCGCCACCGTGGTTTTCACATGCGCGCGGCGATAGGCCGTGGCACGCGTGTCCGGAAGGTAGTAGCTGTCGACTTCGGCCAGCACGGCATGACCGCGTCCGACCTGCTCGGCGATGTGTGCTTCGAGCGTGTCATAGACGGCCATCTCCTGCACGACCGTGCCGTAGAGCTGTTCGATGTCGGCCTGCGGATACTTGAAGAAGGTGAAATGGTCGCCTTCGAAATCCTGCGCCACCGTAAAGGCCAATGCGGCGCGCGGGTCGAGTCCCCAGCCGTACAGCAGCTCGATCCACAGATCCATATAGCAGTTGGATTCCTGCCAGATCGCATCCGCGCCGTGCAGATCGCCGGGACGAGCGGGAGACGCTGCCTCGGGGGCAACGGCTGGGGTGTCTTGCGACACGTCGGGCAGGCTTGCGACTTCACGCTCCATATTGACTCTCCGCTGGGTTGGGACATTGACCATGTCCTGCGCGCTGGTGCGAGGTCGCGCGCGACCAGCCGTATTGAAGCGCTTCCGGCTAGTCGGCTCGGTACGCTGCCCAACAAACCGGGTGGGTCAGTGGCCGTTGGCATGTGGTCGGGAGCGTGTGCGGAATCGAACAGATTCAGGGCCATGCGGATTCCTACACTGGCTTCACGTCGCCCACCCGCCGGGCGTTGTCGCGCGTACCCGATTCTGCGTACCGCGCGCGACGCCGGCAGGGAACCGGGACCGGGCCGTGGCGCGGGCGTTCGCGCGACAAGCGGGCAGGAGGAGAGATGAGAGTTGGGAATCGGGAGAATATCCCTGCGGCCGTCACGGTACAGGCGCTCGTCGACGAACCGGTGATGGCAACCGCGGCGCGGCTGGCAATCCAGCCGGTCATCCTGGCTGGCGGCGCAGGAACGCGTCTCTGGCCGCTGTCGCGCGAGCAATACCCCAAGCAGTTGCTCAACCTGGTGGCTGGCGACACGTTGCTTGAAGCCACGGCGGCGCGCCTGCAGGGCGTGGCGACCGGCGCGGGCCGCACAGCGGACGAGGACGCGGTGCCTATCGTGGTCTGCGGCGAAGAACACCGCTTCATGGTGGCGGACATGCTCAAGCGCAAGGGCCGCCGCGCACGCATCGTTTCGGAACCTTGCGGCCGCAACACCGCGCCCGCACTGACGATTGCCGCGATGCATGCGGTGTCCGGGCAAGCAACGGATGCCGTGCTGGTAGTCACGCCTGCCGACCATAGCGTGCTGGATGCCGACGCGTTCCGCAAGGCGATGGCCCTGGCCGTGGTGCATGCCGAGGCCGGCGCCATTGTCACGCTCGGCGCACGCCCCACCTCACCTGAAACGGGCTTCGGCTATATCCGCGCGACCGTGCAGGAGGAGCCGGGAGGCCTGGTGATCGAGAAGTTCGTTGAGAAGCCCCATCTGGAACTGGCGCAACACTACGTTGATTCGGGCGAGTACTGGTGGAACTGCGGTGTTTTCGTGGTGCGGGCTTCGGTCTGGCTCAATGCCGTGGCGGAGCTTCAGCCCGACATGTACCGGCAATGCCGTGCGGCCTATGACGCGGGCGAAGGTGCCGGACAGGGCGATGCGCTGCGGATCGGGCGCGAGGCATTCGATGCCTGCCCGTCAGACTCGATCGACTACGCAGTCATGGAGAAGCTCGACGCATTGCCGGGCATGCGCGGCATGCTGGTGCCGCTCGATGCGGGATGGTCCGATGTGGGCTCATGGCTGGCGATCTGGGACATTGCCCCGAAGGATGCCGCCGGCAATGCGGGACGCGGCCGGGTGCTGTTCGACGGCGCCACCTCATGCCTGGCACATTCGGAGGGCCGCCTGATCGCGTGCGTTGGCGTGCAGGACGTGGTGGTGGTGGAAACCGCCGACGCCGTGCTGGTCGTCGACAAGGCACATGTGCAGGATGTGAAGAACGTGGTGCAACGTCTGCGCACCGAGCACGGCGCGGAGATCGTCAATCATCGCAAGGTGCAGCGGCCCTGGGGTTGCTACGACTCGATCGATCATGGCGAGCGCTTCCAGGTCAAGCGGATCGTGGTGGAACCTGGCGCGAGCCTGTCGCTGCAGATGCACTACCACCGCGCGGAACACTGGGTGGTGGTACGTGGCACGGCGCGCGTGACCTGCGGCGACACGGTCAGCATCCTGTCGGAAAACCAGTCGACGTACATCCCGCTCGGTACGCTGCATCGGCTCGAGAATCCAGGCAAGACGCCGCTGGAGATCATCGAGGTGCAGTCCGGCACGTACCTGGGCGAGGACGACATCGTGAGGTTCGAGGATAACTACGGACGCAAATAGGGTGGCATCGCCCATTTGGTCCGGATCTTCCGGATCGCGGGGCGATGCATCTGTGGTGGCTACGGGGAGAGTTACGTGAGCACTATGTCATCTGCCGGCACCATGCCGGCGCCGGAAGCGACAACACGCAAGGGTCATGGCGACGTGCGCGCATGGGTGGACCACGCGGGCCTGATCGTGGCCGCGGGTCTGGTCGGTGCCGCGATCGCGGGCGCGATGGCTTTCTCCCGGCCCAATATCTACCAGGCCCATACGCTGGTGCAGTTACAGCCGGATGGGGTAATCGACCGCAATAGCAATGGCAATGCCCAGCGCGCACCGGCCTTCGATGCCGGCATGCTGCGCAGCCGCGCGGTGGTAGGACCCGTGGTACAGCGCCTCGGGCTGGATATCGTCGTCGAACCGGTGCGCGCGCCGCTGCTGGGCAGCCTGGCGGCGCATATGGCCGAGCCCGGCAAGCCGTCGTCGCCGTGGCTTGGTTATGCATGGGGCGGCGAGCAGATGGAAGTCCGCACGCTGAACGTACCGAACCGGCTGATCAACGTGCCGCTGATGCTGGAAGTACTGCCATCGCAGACCTACCGGCTGTGGTCCGGCGATACACCGTTGCTCGAGGGCAATGTTGGCGAGCGTGTGGAAGCCAAGGGCGTGACCTTCCAGGTTGCGCGGATCGATGCCAATCCCGGCACGCGCTTCCACGTAACCCGTATGGAGACCGCGCAGACGATCGACACGGTTGCCAGCCAGTTGCGTATCGACAGCGATGGCGCCGATTCGCGCACCGTGCGCGTGACGTGGGACAACACCGACCGCACGGTGGTGGCGCCGCTGATCAACGGCATCACCGATGCCTATATTCGCGGCCTGGCCGAGCAACGCCAGGATGAAGTGGCTTCCACGCTGGCCTACCTGAATGGCGAACTGCCGCGTGCAAAGGCCGAGCTCGAACGCGCGGAGGCGGCGCTGACCAAGTATCGGTCGCGCGCAGGCTCGATGCAGCCAAGCCAGGATGCGCAGACCTACCTGAACGGCAGTATCGACTACCAGCGCCAGATTGCGCAGCTCAAGCTCGAGCGTACCAAGCTGTTGCAACGCTTCACCGAAGAGTCGAACGAAGTCCGCACGGTAGACAACCAGATCCAGCAGATGATGCGTGAGCGTCGCGACATGGATTCGCGCCTGCAGACGCTCTCGGTGTCCGAGCGTGAATCGGTTGCGCTGACCCGCGACGTCAAGGTTGCGGAAGACATGTACATGACGCTGCGCAACAAGGTTGACGGCGTGACGATGGCGCAGCTCGAATACACGCGGCGGTTGCGCGTGGTGGATGCCGCGCTGATGCCCGTGGCTCCGGTCGGCATGGGGGCCGGCCCGCTGACCGGCGTGGGCGCCCTGCTTGGCGTATGCCTGGCCATGGGGCTCGTGTCGGTGCGCCAGCGCGTGCGGCCCAGCGTGGCAACCTCCAACGATGCGGAGGCCAACCTCGGACTCACCATGCTTGGCGATGTGGCGTACAGCCGCGAGCAGGTGGAACTGGAACGCCTGCTCTCATCGCGCGCGCATGCCGCCGAGTCGGAAGCGGTGGCTCATGCGTTGGCCCGTCTGGAGCGCCCGCAGCCCGGGCGAGACCTGGCCGATGTGTCGCTGCTCGAGGACGATGGTGCCGAGCGGTTGTTGCGCCTGGGTTTGCATGACCAGTTCCTGCTCGCGCGCAATGCGCCGAACTCGATGGCGGTGGAAGGCTTGCGCAGTGTGCGCGCGGCGATGCATCTTGCGCTGCGTCGCGCAAGCGAGGGTACGCCTGGGCACGACAATGTGATTGCGGTGACCAGCCCCACGGCTGGCGCGGGCAAGACGTTTGCATCGGTCAACCTGGCGGTGCTGTTTGCCGAGGCCGGCCAGCGCGTGCTGCTGATCGACGCGGACCTGCGGCGTGGCCGCGTGGCGAACTGGTTCGACCAGCCGGCAGGCCCGGGCCTGGCCGAAGTGCTGGCGGGACGCACCTCGCTGCCGGAAGCCGTGAGGCTGACCGTGGTCAACCGGCTCTCGGTACTGCCGGCCGGCGTGCCGCCCGCCAATCCGTCTGAGCTGCTGATGCATCCGGTGTTTGCCGAATGCCTGAAAGCCTGTGGCGAACGCTTCGACCTGGTGCTGGTGGATACCTCGCCGGTGCTGGCGGTAGCCGATGCCACGCTGGTGGCCAATGTGGTGGGATCCACGCTGCTGGTGTTGCGTGCGGAGAGCACGCTGCCGTCGCAGGCCGAGGAGACCCTGAAACGCCTGGCACGGGCCGACGCCCGCCTGCTTGGCGGTGTGCTCAATGGCGTGACGGCAAAGCGCAGCAATCGTGCCGATTTCACGTCGATGAATCCGTACCTCGGTATGCCGCAGGCCGCGGCACCCGAGGTCAAACAGATCGGCCATACGGCCGGCGTGGGAGAGAAAACGGGCTGATGACTGCCCACGGTGACGGTCTATCCGCGTGCGATGCACGTGGACACCGGATAGTGCCTCCCAGCATCAGGAGTACAAATGAGGCGGGTCACGTTTGAAGGCTGTGCAGGTTGGCTGCACGCTGCCACGGGGAATCTGGAAAACACGGGTGTAGTACTTTGCGCGCCGCAGGGGCATGAGGCGATGTGGTCCCACCGCGCGTGGCGGCATCTGGCCGATGACCTTGCCGCCGCAGGCGTGCCGGTGCTGCGTTTCGACTTTCGGGGCACCGGCGATTCGGCCGATCCGGACCTTTCCAACGGCGGACCGAACCCGCTTGGTATTGCCCAGGCAGACATCGAGGCCGCTTGCCACCTATTGCGCACCGAAGCGCACGTCGACCACGTGGTGCTGTGCGGCCTGCGACTCGGAGCTTCGCTGGCGGCACTGGCTGCCGCGCGCGTGCCGTATGTCAGCGGTGTGGTCATGCTTGCGCCCGTGGTCGAGGGCCGCCTGTATCTCAGGGAAATGCGCGCGCTGCACGCGGGCTGGCGCAATAGCGCGATTCCCGAACTCGACGTGCCGGCGCCACCTGCCGGTGACCAGGATGTGCTCAGCTTTCGCATGCCGGCGGCAACCGTCGTGGCTATCCAGGCCATGCGGCTCGATACGCCCGTGCCCGCGCCACGCGTACTGTTGCTCGACGCGTGGCCCGATCCGGCTTCGCCCGTAGCGGAACTGGCGCGCAAGACCGGCGAGGCCGGTGCCGAAGTCGATGTGGATGCGTTTGCCGAATATCCGGAGATGATGCGTTCGGCCGAGTTTGCCGACGTACCCGCACGCGCCTGGCTGCGCGTAATCGACTGGGTGAAAGCGGGTGCCGCTGGCCAGTCACGGAAATCGGCACGAAATTCGGCGCAGGCGGCCGTCGCGCCCGAGCCTGCCGGCGACCTGCTGGCCGGCAAAGGCATGCATGGCATCGTCGAGCAACCGGTATGGATCGACGGTGCGCGGCTGTTCGGCGTCTTGTGCATGCCGGCAGCCTGCGGTGTGCGCGAACGGCGTACGAATACGGCGGTGATCTTTCCGAACACCGGCGGCAACCATCACGTCGGAGACGGGCGGCTCTTCGTTGATGTATCGCGGCGGCTGGCGCGGCGGGGCATTGCCTCGTTGCGCCTCGACGTATCGGCGATCGGCGACAGTCCTGGTGCAGCGCGCACCATGAACCTGCAGTCGATCTATGCCAGGACGCCACAGCGTGACGTGAGTAGCGCCGTGGACTGGATCAAGATGCGCGGCTTCCGATACATCGTGCTGGCTGGCATCTGCTCCGGTGCGTTCCTGAGCCTGCACGCCGCGTTGGAGAATGCCGAGGTAACTGGACTGATGCTGGTCAACCTGGTGAAGTTTCGCTGGGACGCGACCGACGATGCCGCGGCGACCGATCATCTGCGTTCGGCACGTGTCTATCTGGCCGCCGCCTGCAAGTGGGAGAACTGGCGGCGCTTGCTGCGCGGAGAGCTTGGCGCGCGCCGCCTGTTGACGGCAATGGTTCGCAGGGTGCGGCAGCGCCTGCGCGAGCGTGCCGAGGTTGCCGGAGCACCAGGGATAACCGATGACACGCGGCAGACGGTGCCGGACTTTGCGAGCGGTGCTGTCCGTGAACTGGACCGGCGCGGTGTGCGGACCATGTTCCTGTACGGCGCGAGCGACGTCGGACTGCACGAGGCGCGACTGGGCCTTGGCAAGCGGCTGGAAGCCATCGAGGGGCTACGTAACATCGAACTGCGCACCGTGCCGCTGCTTGATCACTCCCTGTTCCTGACCGCCAGCCGGGCAACCTTTGCGGACCAGTTGTTCACCCATCTCGGGCGGATGTCCGGGGCAGCGACATCATTTACGGCGGTGGCACCGCGCGCGACACCGGCATTGTCACCCGTGCGGCCGGCGCGCAGGCCTGCTCATGGGGTGGCCGCCGGCGACGCGTCCGATGGCAAGCCGGCGCGGAGCAAGCCGCGCCGTGAACGCACAAGCTGAAGCGGCTCCGGAGCGATTGCCTCAGAGCTCCGCGCCGCGCTCAGGCTGACAGCGCCCGGCCAGCAACTCGCGCATGCCAAGCAGGTTGCCGGCCAGTCGGCCGCGGCGGTCGATATGCGGCTCCGGGAAGAACGATTTCGCGCCGTTCGCCAGAAATGCCTTGGCGGTATTGCTGCAGGCCTCGCGCGCGGACAGCGCGCCCTTGCCGTACAGGTACCACGCATTGACGATCTGCGAAAAGCCAAAGCGCTTGCCCGAGGTACGTCCACCCGAGCGCAAGCCCAGGTGTACGCCGCGCGCGCCCTGCACATTGAACATCGGGCCCCGGCGGGCCATGGCGCGTGAGAAGTCCATGTCCTCGAGCCAGCCGTACAGCACCAGTCGTTCGTCGAAGCGCAGGTCACCAATTGCGCTGACACGGTAGGCCATGTTGCAGCCATAGAGCTTTTCCACTGGCACCAGTCCGGTGGACTTGGGGTGGGCGGCGTCGTCCGCGAGCAGCTCGGCGGCCTCATCCCAGTCGATGGCATCGCCGATGACGCCGTCCTGCACCAGGCCGCCGGTGATTCCCACCGCAAGTGGCCGCGCCGCGAATGCATCGGCGCAGCGTGCGAGCCATTCCGGCGCCGGCACGAAATCGTCGTCGAAGAAGACTACGATGTCCGATGTCGGCATCACGCGTTCCATTCCGCGATTGCGTTGGGCAGGCAATCCGGCCGGGCCGAACACGTACTCGATGGGCAGGGTCGATTCGACCATTGGCTCCACATCGAGTCGCGTGTTGGCTGACACCACCACAATCGTTGGCTGGAGTGTCTGTGATTCCAGCAGACGCAGCACGCGCGTAAGCGCTTGCGGGCGACCTTTGGTGGCAATGACTACGGCAATGCGGCACGCCTTGGGCGCACCTTGCAGGTGTTGTGGAATCACACGGCCTCCCCTCTTTGTTATGACGGACCGGTTGCGTTGAGTCCGAGTGTAAGGAATACACGCGACCGGCTCCGTGTGTTTGCCCACGCTGTGCAGCACAGCATTCACTACGCCTGGCAACGCGCTGTCATGCGGCTTTTGCTGCGTGCGCTTTCGCACGGATTCCGCACGCGCGCGCTCGCAAGATGGCGTGGATAGCCTGGCACCGGTGCCAAGCGCTCTTCCTCACCACCTTTCGATGCCCGGGAGCGTAGCAATGACCTGGACCCGTCGCGCGTGCCTGCGCACTCTTTCCGCCAGCGCGCTCGCATTTGCCTCTCGCGGTGTGCTGGCGCATGTCAGTGCAGGGCGGGTAGACCCATTGGTCCCGGCGCCTGACGCGTGGGTAGTGGATCCGTCCGGCCAGCGGTACCGGCTCAACGCAATGTTGAAAGGCAAGGTGACCGCGCTGCAGACGATGTTCACTGGCTGCAGTTCGGTCTGCCCGCTGCAGGGTGCAATGTTCGGCGCAGTGCAGGAAGGCATGGCGCGCAAGGGTGGCCACTATCCGATGCAATTGCTGTCGCTGAGCATCGATCCGCTCGGCGATTCGCCGCAGGCAATGCAGGCGTGGCTGCAACGCATGGGTGCAGGCAAAGCCTGGCGTGGCGTGATTCCTACCGGCGATGTCATGGCGCTCAGGTCCACACTGGCTGGCCGTCCACCATCGGAAGATCTCGACCGCCATGCCACACAAGTCTACTTTTTTAACGCGTCAGCACAGCTGTGCTGGCGCAGCCAGGCGTTACCGCAACCCGAAGAGGTGCTGGATGCCATGGCATACCTGGCGAAGGCTGGAAGCCTGTAACCACAACCAGAAAAATCTGCTGCAGGGGATGCATCATGAATATTTCGTTGGGATTGGGTTCGGCGAACTCGCTGAGAACCTGGGTCAGGTGCGCAGCCACGTGCCTGCTGATGATCTGGCTATGGGCTGTGCCGGCGTCCGCGCAGGCGCAGACCCGGACCGAGGTCAAACTGAGCGGTACCAACTTCTGCCTCGACATTAGCGGGGCCGTGGTCGACAACGATGCACCGGCCATTATCTGGACCTGCCACGGCGACCTGAACCAGAAGTGGGACCTGACGCTGTTCGGTAACCAGTACCAGATGGCTGCCGCACACAGCGGCAAGTGCCTCGATATCCAGTACGCCAGCACTGCCGTGGGCGCACCGGCACTGCAATGGCAATGCAGCGGCACCTCGAACCAGCGTTTTGCGCTGCGCGCGCAGAATGGCGGCTATGCAATCGTGGCGGGACACAGCGGGTTATGCCTGGCGCCGACCGCTTCCGTGGAAGGACGCGCGGTGGTGCAGAACACCTGCAATGGCAGCGCGGCACAGACGTGGAACATCACGGTGGCGCAGGTCACGGTATTGCCGTCGAAGTGGGCCGCACCCAAGGCCTTGACGGTGATTCCGGTGGCGGCTGCCAACCTGCCGGATGGTCGCGTGCTGGTATGGTCCTCGTACGAACGCAATAACTTCGGCGGCGATGGTGGCAGGACCTACACGGCGTTGTTCAATCCCACGACTGGTGCTTCCACCGAAAAGCTCGTGACCAATACCGGCCACGACATGTTCTGCCCGGGTACTGCCAACCTGCCAGACGGGCGCATCCTGGTCAACGGCGGCAGCAGCACCACCAAGACCAGTATCTACACGCCTTCCACCAATGCATGGACCTCGGCTGCGGCCATGGTGAAGGGACGTGGCTATCAGGGAGCCGTGACGCTCAGCGACGGCGGGGTATTCACCGTAGGTGGATCGTGGAGCGGGGACATCGGCGACAAGGACGGCGAGACCTGGCATTCGGCCACGGGCTGGAAGCTCAACAGCGCGGTATGGGATGACTATTTCCTGACCGGCGATACGGCAGGCATCTATCGGTCAGACAACCATACGTGGCTGTTCTCCGTGGCCAACGGTCGCGTGTTCCATGCCGGCCCGAGCAAGCAGATGAACTGGGTGGACACCGCCGGCAACGGTAGCGTGACTTCGGCCGGTTTGCGCGCGGCGGATGGCGATTCGATGAACGGCAATGCCGTGATGTATGACATCGGCAGGATCCTTACGCTCGGTGGCGCACCCGATTACGAAAATGCTGCCGCAACCAGCAACGCGCACGTGATCGATATCCGCACCGGCACGGCCACCGTGCGCAAGGTGGCATCGATGGCATATGCACGTGCATTCCACAACAGCGTGGTGCTGCCCAATGGCCAGGTAGTGGTGATTGGCGGACAGGCCTGGCCGGTGACGTTCAGCGACGACGGCGCCGTGCTGACCGCGGAACTCTGGGATCCGACCACCGAGAAGTTCGCGTCGCTGGCCCCCATGGTGACGCCGCGCACCTATCACAGCGTGGCGCTGCTGCTGCCTGATGGTCGCGTGATGAGTGGTGGCGGCGGCCTGTGCGGCGCCTGCGCGACCAACCATTCCAATGTGGAGATCCTGACGCCGCCGTACCTGCTCAATGCAGACGGCACGGCTGCTACGCGTCCGTCGATTACCTCGGCGCCGGCCGATGCCTATCTTGGCACCACCATCTCGGTCAATGCCACGGCCAACATGAAGACGTTCGCGCTGGTACGCATGTCGTCGGTGACCCATTCGGTCAACAATGAGCAGCGTCGCGTGCCGCTGACGTTCACGCTGGGTACGGCGGGCGAATACAAGCTGCAGATCCCGTCCGATCCGGGTGTGGCGGTGCCGGGCTACTACATGCTGTTCGCGATGAATGCCGCAGGCGTGCCCAGCACGGCGGCCGTGGTGCGCGTCCGTTGATGCGGGCGCCCATCGTCCTGGCGGCCCTGCCGGCCGCCAGTCTTGCCGCACCGGCGCAGGCCCAGGCGACCACGCAGGACGTGGTCGCCCGGGGCCGCGCCCTGTTCCTCGGCCAGGCTACGACCGAGGCACCCGTGCACCTGCGCGGCGAAACCCGCGCGCTGCCCGCCTCGGCGGTACGTTGTATCAATTGCCACGTGGCCCCCAAAGGCGCCGAGCCGTTGGGACCACGCCTGACCGCCGACACGCTGCTGACCATGGCATCGCGCAGAGGCGGTCCGGCCTCGGCCTACGACCGCGACAGCTTCTGCCGCGTGCTGGGCAACAGCGTCGATAACACTGGCGTGGTGCTGGCCAAGGCAATGCCTCAATACCAGTTGTCCGATCCAGAGTGCACCGCACTCTGGTCTTACCTGCTGACGCAATAGCGACATGGCGCGCGAGCACGAGCATCGCGCAGAATGGGACCGGAGCCCGCGAATGCCCAACTTCCGACGCAGTTTCCTGGCCCGGCTCGGCGTGTTGACCGGTGCGGGCGTGGCCACCGCGGCGGGCGCGCGCGAGCCGACATCGGGTGGCTCGACAGGCGCTCGCGAGCGTGCTGTATCAGTTGCCGATTTCGATGGCCTGGACCCGACCGGGCGCGCGCCGTCGGATGGGGCGTTTGCCAGTGCGCTGCGCGCCGTGGCTCGTCAGGTGCGCAAGGCCGAATTCGGTGAGAACCCCAACCTGATCGGTGGTCCACGCATCGTCGTGCCGCCAGGCACCTATCGTCTTACGCGGCCCGGCGCGCTGTTCGACTCGGCGCTGTTCCCGGGACGCACCCAGGGACTGGCGATCGAAGGCGACGGCCCGTCCGGAACCGTTGTCATCCTCTATGAGCCACGTGGCGACGGCGCACTGTTCAAGAACCAGGACGTGGCGCTGGTGGTGCGGCTGCGCAATCTGCAGTTCCACGGTAACGCCCCGAACAACGACCTGATCGACAGCGTGAGTTCCGGTGGCGCACAGGACTATGCGTTCGACGATTGCCTGTTCACCGGCAAATGGCGCTACGGCGTGAACCTGACCGGCGACAATTGCAACAGCGAATGGAAGTTCTGGCGCTGCGCCTGGGCCGGTACCTGGAAGTCATTCCTGTACGTCGGCGACAAGCGCACCTCGGACCAATTCCTGAACTACTGGTTCGACCACTGCAAGTACTGGTGTTCAAGCAACTGGATCGACATGCATCGCGGCGGCAATATCAAGCTGACCGACTGCGACGTAAGCGGCTATGACCCCTCGGTGCCGACCAACCTGTTCAACCTGCGCGGCAACAACCATGCGATGGGCGTGTGCTCGTTCAAGGCCGAAGGGCTGCGCGTGGAGCAGAAGACGCGCAACGCCGGCGTGATGCTGTGCGAATGGGAGCAGGGCAATATTGGATTCAAGGACTGCGACTTCGGCTCGCAAGGCTATCAGTCGTTCGCTGCCGGTACCGTTTCGGCCGTGTTCTCGCCAGGAAACACGGCTGGCGCCCAGGTGGTGTTCGATAACTGCCAGATCATGGGCCGTCACCACTATGCGTCGGGGCAGGGACCCACGGCGCAGGGGCGTGCGGTCTACCGCAACTGCGATTTCGTGAACTACACCTATCCGGACGAGGCGCTGATGTTCTCCGAGTCCGGCAACCAGCTCGGCCGCCGCCGCGTGGTGACGCTGGAAGGGTGCCGTGGCAACAGCGCCGCCGGTGTCTATGCCGATGCCGAGATTGGCTGGCATGTGGCCGCGTCGGCCACGGTCAGGACCAAGATGGTCTCGCTGAGGAATGCGTTTGGCCGGCTTCCGGCACGTGCCGACGGTGCGCAGACCGTGATCCTGCCCCTCAATGCCATCGTTACGCGCGTGATTCTCGATGTGGCCGGCGGCGGCAGCTACGCGATTGTGTCAGGCGATCCTTCGTCCCCCTTGCTCAAGCCAAGCCAGAAGGCCGATGAGCGCATGCTGTTCCGCTGCAATACACGGCAACGCTGCACCATCAGCCTGGCGCCCGGATCCGGAGCGGACCAGCCGCCCGGTGCCGATGCGGTGGCGCTGATCGAATACATCGGCTAGGCGGTTCGTTCCATTCCTGTTCCGGCTCCTTCCGCGGGACCTCCATCTTTCCTCCACTCGGCTCTACTCAGCTCCACATAGCAGATACAGAAAGAAAAAGGCCGCTTCCGGAGAAGCGGCCTTCCTTTTGTCGTACAGGCAGATCAGGCGCGCTTGGCCTGTTCGCTGCCGTAGCGGTTCAGGTAGCGGTACTTGCCGAACTGGTAGTGCGAGCGATACCAGCGTCCTTCCACCGCAAGGCCGTTGAACAACACGCCCTTGACCTCGCCACCGGCCTGCTCGACCAGGCGGCGCGCGGCGGTGAGTTCCGCTGCCGTGGTCTTGTCGGCACGCGCCACCATGAACACCGCGCCAGCCTTGGGCGCCAGGATGCCGGCATCGGACGCCGCCAGTACCGGTGGCGTATCGATCAGCACCAGGTCGTAACGCGAGCGCACTTCGGCGAGCAGCTCATCCATGCCCGGGCTTTGCAGCAGGTCCGCCGCGAGCGGAGGTTCCGCTCCGGTGGAAATGAAGTCCATGCCAGGCGCTACATTGCGCTGAATCACGTCGTCAAGCCGGCTGCCGGTCAGTGCTTCGGTCAGGCCGGGTTTGCGCGTGACATTGAAGTGCTCGTTCAGCGCACCCCGGCGCAGATCGCCATCGATCAGCAGAACCTTGCGCCCGGCAGCGGCCGCTACCACTGCGAAATTGGCGCTCAGGAACGACTTGCCGGCTTCGGGCGCGGGGCCGGTAAAGACCACCACGTGGTTACGCGGGGACGAGAGCAACGCGAACTGCAGCGCGGTGCGGAAGCCGCGCAGGCTCTCGATGGCCGGGTCGTCCGGTTCGCTCAGGGCGAGTACGTCCTTGCCGTCGGCCTTGGCACGTGTCAGGCGAGCCTGCTGCGTGCTCATCGGAATCGTGGCGTAGACGGTCATGCCGCACTGCGTCTCGATCTCTTCGGCATCCGCGACCCCGCCGTCGAGCATGCGGCGCACCGCTACCACCAGCAGCCCCATGATGATGGCCAGGGCTGTCGACGTACCAGCAATCAGCCCGCGGTTCGGACGCACCGGCTTGATCGGCACGTCGGCATTGTCGATCAGGCGTGCCGTGCCAACCTTGCTGGCCTTGACCAGACGGAGCTGCTGCACATCATTGAGCAGCGACTGATAGAGCTCGGTGTTGACCTTTACGTCGCGCATCAGGCGCACCACGTTCTGTTCCACGTCCGGCAGCTTCTGGATCTTGCCCGTGACGCCGTTGAGTTGCGCGTTCAGGCCGGCGATCTGGTTGTCCAGGATCTCGATCGTGGGATGGTTCGCAGTGAAGCGCGCGATCAGTTCCTGGCGCTTCTGGCGCAGTTCCTGCATCTTGGTCTGGATCTGAACCGACTGCGACAGGATCAGCTTCGATTCCTCGCTGAGGTCGATCGTGCCGCGCTGGTTACGCATCGCGTTATAGCGCGACTCGGAAGCTTCCATCTGCTGCTTGAGTTGCGGCAACTGGCTTTCGAGGAAGTTCACCGATTTCTCGGCCTCGGCCGCCTTGCGGCGCAGGTTCTGCTCCACGTACTCGCTGCCGATCTCGTTGAGGATGGCCGAGGTATTGGCCGGAGAGGTGCCCTCCAGCGCCACGCCGATCACGCCGCTCTGCTTGCCGCGTTCTCCGATCAGCAACTGGTCCTGCAGGTTGGCGATGGCGGCACCGCGTGGCAGCCGGCGTACATAGAACCGCGCGCCGGGTCGGCCGTCGAGTCGGCTGATCTCGAGCGACACCGTGCCGCTGGCCGTGGCCACGGTCAGCGGATGGCCAACCTGGCCTTCGGCGGTCTTGTCGCTGCTGGCGAACGCGAGGCTGTACTTGCCATCGCCGAGCGCGGTTACCACCATGCGGCGGTCTTCCATCTGCGCGGGTACGTCGAGCCGTTCGACCACGATCGACTCGCTACCCCAGGCAAAGCCGCCAAGCCCGAACAGCCCGGGAGTGGAGAGTTCCTTGTTGTAGCTGGCAATCGATGCGCCGACCAGCGGGAAGTAGCGCGGCGTGGCCTCGATGTCCAGATGCAGTGTATCGACGGCCTTGCCGACCACCATGCGCGAGCGCAGCAGCTCGATTTCCGCGGTCGCCGCCGGCTTCACGTCGAATACCGGCGAGATATTCGCCGCAAGCTTGCTGGCGGTGGTGCCCCCGTTGGTGTCCTCCACCTGCACCAGGATGTCGGCCCGGTAGACCGGCCTGGCCAGGTAGGCGTACAGCAGGCCCACACCGAGAATCGTGGCGGCGACGATCAGGAAAGTCCAGCGGTAGCGAACCAGCACATCGACATATGACGTCATGTCCATGCTCTTTTCGCTCTCTTCCCATGTATCAGGCACGTTGTCCCGAAAATTCCTTACGTTGCTCATCATGCCCCTCCATGGCGGTGGGCCGGCGCTGCCGCATGAATTTGTGCCGACCAGGATTCAACACCCATCTTGATCAAACCAAGTACGATGACAAACATGCTTTGCGATCCGCCAAACGGGTCGGGCACGTCGGTCTGCTGCTCTTCGCACAGGCGGTACGTCTTGCCGCGTGCCTTTGGAAACATGTCTTCCAGCGCGTCGCGCTGTTCTTCATCCATGACCAGCACGAGGTCGGCACCGGCGACGAGCGCGTCGTCCACGGCGCGCGCACGGTGCGCGCTCAGGTCGTCGCCCTCGGATGCCAGCAAACGTACCGCGCGTGGATCGGCGGTGGCGCCCACGGGCGGCGCGAGGCCCGCCGACAACACGCTGCATTGCGGCAGCTCGCGACTGAGAAGTGCCGCTGCCATCGGGCTCCTGCACCGGTTGCCGATGCACACCACCAGGATCGACCGGATCATTTCCACCCCGTCTGGTTCAATGGCGCCATGGCCTTATGGCCTGGCGATGCTGGCGGTGCCCACGACCGGCTGGATCAGCAGCGTCATCACGCGGCTCCAGCGCACCAGGTCGCGCGCATCCACGTAGACCACGTCCTTGGGTTCGAGCTCGAAACTCTCGGCAATGGCCAGTGCCACCGGCGAGGTGCCGTCCAGGTGATACACCTTGGGCTTGCCCTCACTGGTCTTGCGGATCACGAAGATCTGCTCGGCGTTAGCCGATGCGGGATTCACGCCACCGGCATCGCCAAGCGCCTCGTTCAGTGTCATGCGGCCGTTGCGCATCAGCAGCGACGAGGGCTTGACCACTTCTCCGGTCACGAAGATCTTGCTGTCTTCGCGTTGTTCCACGCGCACGATGTCACCGGAGCGCAACAGGATGCGCGACGGATCGGTGCCCTTGGCCAGCAATGCCGGAATATTGACGTACCAGCTGCGTTCGCCGCGCGTGACGCGGACGCGGCTGTTGTCGCCGGTCAGGTTGAGCACGCCGCCGGCGCGGTTCAGTGCCTCGACCAGCGTCATTGCCGCATCGTCGATGGCCAGCATGCCGGGTGTCTTGACTTCGCCGTCCACGTACACACGCTGGCTGCGGAAGCCCAGCACACGCACGGTCATCTGCGGGTCGCGCACCACGCGCGACAGGATGCGGGCCATTTCGTCGCGCACCTCGTTGGCCGTCTTGCCAGCCACTTTCATCACGCCCGCATACGGGAACTGGATGTCGCCGGCGGGGCTGACCACGTAGCCGGGCATGTTGGAGCCACCGCTCGATGTGGGGATCTCGAACGCGGCGCCAATGCTGTAGGTCTGCGTGGGAAACACAAGTTCGGGGTGGTCCCAGACCACCACCGAGATGATGTCGCCGGCGCCGATGCGGTATGGCGTGGGCGTGGCGAACAGCTCTTCCACACCGGCATTGGCCGGCTTGGACTTGGCCTGTTGCTCGCGCACCAGTTCCAGCGTGATCGGCGTGACATCGGGCATTGCATCGGGGCTCACGGCGCTGACCGGCGCGGTGGCGCTGAACTGCATGCCCGGTGATGCCGCGCATGCGCCCAGCAGCAGCGCGGCGCACGCCGAGGCCAGCAGGGCGCCCAGCGAACGGCGTGATCCGGAATCGGGCCCGCAGGCGGCGTGGTCTTGGCTTGTCTTCACGGCATCCTCTCCCCAGTCGTTGAAACGAGACGCGGCATCGCTGTCCGTCGCGATTAGATGCATCGTAGGAGTCTGCAAAGTGCACTATCGGTGCGCTCTCGCACATTGATGCCGGAGCACTACGGCGCAACGTTGCATATCGCACCGAAGGCAGGTTGCGGTGCCGCATATCGTTCGCAACACGGACCACAAGACTGGCCCGCGCCTGGCGCATGCGCCGCACCAAAGGGGATACACATGAGGGGTGTGATCATCAACGCAGACGACTTCGGCTACGACGAAGATACCTTCCGGGCCACGGTTGCCTGCTTCGACGCCGGTCTGCTCACCAGTGCCACGATCCTGGCCGGGCGCCCGGCTACGGCGCAGGCGTGCCGCTACGCGCGGGACAACCATGGGCGCTTTTCCTTCGGCCTGCATTTCAACATCGTGGAAGGGTGGCGCCCGCAAGGTACGTCGGCCACGCTGTGCCGCAAGGACGGCTCGTTGTTCCCGCCCAAGATCCAGCGCGCGCGCGCCATGGCCGGGCTGATCGACCCGGCCGATCTGCGCCGCGAGTTCCGGCTCCAGCTCGACGAATTGCGCGACCACGGCGTGAGCGTGTCGCATGTCGATGGCCATGGCCATATGCACAAGTACCCGGCCATCATGCGCGTGCTGCGCGAGGAAATGCTGCGCGCCGGCATCTCGCGCGTCAGGCGTCCACAGAATTGCTACTTCATGAAGAATCACGTGCGTGGCGCGATGAATGTGCTGCTGCTGCGCCACTTCGGCGGGCTTCGCAGTCCGGACTTCTATGTGGGTGCCGACACACGGCAGCCAGGCTGGGCGCTCCAATTGCCCGCGATCCTGCCCGAAGGCGTAACGGAGATGTCGGTGCATCCGGGGTACAGCGAATCGTGGCGCAAGGAGGAGGGCGCGCCGTTGATGGAGCCGGAGCCGCTTGGCAACGTCCTCAAGCAGGCTGGCATTGCGCTGCTGCGCTATCACGACATCTGATCCGCATCCAAGGCATGCAAACATGCGCGCGGCATCGGGTGACGATGCCGCGCGCTGCTTTCAGGCCGCGCCGCGGCTGATGGCCGCAACCGTGCTGTCGAGCACGGCTTCTGCGCGCGTGCGTTCGGCGTGGAAGTGCGCCAGCAGCGCGGTACGGCGTCCTTCGGTTTGCTCGCCGGTGAGCATCATGTTGCGCAAATAGGCGATCGCGGCTTCGGCAAAGTCGGCATCGCGCGGCACCAGTACCCCATTGCATTCGTCGATCATCGAGCCAATGCAGCCACGATCGTGCGCAATCACGGGCACCCCGTGGCTGTGTGCCTCCAGCAGGATCAGGGGCGCCGCCTCGTTGTGGTACGTGGTGGGGAACATCAGTACGTCGATATTGCGGAAGAAATCCTCCTTGGCGGTGCCATGGACCGGGCCGAGATAGCGCACGCAAGCGGTGCGCGCCAGTTCGGCGTCGAACCTCGCGCGGATGTCGGGTGCTACCGGCCCGGCGATGCGTGCGCACACGGGAATGCCGATCTCCTGGGCCAGCCGCACAACCTCGAAGAACGTAAAGATGCCCTTGGCCGCCGTGATGTTCGACAGGAAGCCGATATTGATCGATTCCGACGGTGCGGCCGTCTGTGGGGCCGGCGGCGTGGCGGTACCGGGCAGATCGATCAGGCTCAGGTTGGAAAGTACCTGCACATTGCCAGGTGCCAGCCGGTAGATCCTGGCCAGCTCGGTGCGCATCAGGTCGCACAGCACCAGATGCCTGCCGCGCGGCGCGCAGCGCATGATCAGGCGCGTGTACCAGCTGGGCCGATTGATATAGGCGAAGCTGTGGTGATGAAAGTAGATGTCCATGCCCGACAGGTTTGCCAGGGCCACGAAAGGGGCGTCGAGCAACTGGCCGAATCCGCCCGACAGTCCGAGGTACAGCGTATGGGGCCGCCGGGGCCGGTCGCCAGCCAGCAAGCGGCTCATGCGCCAGAGTTGCCGGGCGCGATTACCCAGTGCCTTGAGTCCCGATAGCTTTCCCGTCGCACGCTTGGAGACATCCAGCACCTCAACGGGCACACGTTCGCGGATGCGATCCACCATGCGCTGGTTCGACGCCGAGAAGCCGTTGTGCGGCGGCGGAAGCGGGCCGAGGAACAGCACCGGCCGGGCCAGCGCCGCCGGCATGCCGGCGGTCTCATGATGCGGCGCGCAAGCCGGCGGTGTGCCAGGATCGGCAGGTTGCTTGGCAATCGGGCCAAGGGTGTTGGGCATCGTCATGCTCGGGCGTCCTCCAGAATCTTCATGCAGCCTTCCATGATGGAGCGGCCGGCACACGCGGGCGTGTACTGGCCTGCCACGTTCAGGCACTGCTGCATGGTGGCCTGCACATCGGCAAAGCTGCGGGTGGCCTGCATCAGTGCACGCGCGAGGTCATTGGTGTCGCGTGTGGCGAAGGTATGGCCGGTGACGCCTTCCTGGATCAGTTCGGGAATGCAGCCACAGCAGTCGCTGGCCACTACGGGGCAGCCATAGCTGAGCGCTTCGTTGACCACCAGGCCCCAGGCTTCGGTGTGGCTTGGCAACACCAGGCAGGTGGCTTGTGAATACTGCTGCGCAAGCTGGCTGATATCCATCGACCCCAGGAATTGCACGGCATCGGCAATGCCGAGTGATTCCGCCAGTTGCGGCAACTGCTCGGCCTCGACGAGCGGCCCGGCCAGCACCAGCGTGGCGGCGGGCTGTTGCCGACGCACCTCGACAAATGCATGAAGCAGGTCCTCGATGCCCTTGGCGCGACATACCAGGCCGACGAACAGGAAGCGCGGGGCATCGGCGGGCGCCGCGTTGGCGAGGCGCTGTGCCGCGGCGTCCTCGGGACTATAGGTATGGGGCAGCGCCGCCGCCTGGCACCGGTAGACGATCTTGGCGGGATCGGCGCCCATGGCGATCACGTACTCGGCCGAGCGCTGGCCGTAGACGAAGATGCCATCGCACTGGCGGAAGAAGAAGCGTTTCATCCTGCGCTTGACCGGGTGGTCGGCCTGGTCACGCATGGTGGAATCGCAGAATACGCCGCGCCGCTTGCCACGCAGCATGCATGCGGCGAGCATGGCCCAGAACTCCACGCGGTGGTAGCCGGGCATCAGGATCAGGCGGCTTTCCGAACGCCAGACTTCGCGCATCAGCCGCAGCGCGACTTTCCAGCGCGGTATCGTCTCGTACGGTTCATCGAACAGGATCTGGTACGGATACCGGTGATAGCTGGTGTCCACACTGCTATAGGCCGAGCGGCCGTAGCCGGTGGCGGAAATATGGAAGAAGCGAACGTCATGGCCGGTGCCGCGCGCGTGCGTGAATGCCTCGCTGAATACCGCACCCTTGTACTTCGGCCAAAGCATGTTGTGGTAGATGTCGATCATCGTCAGTCCCTGGGCTGCGTGGATCCCGGCTGCCGTCTAGTCGGCGTGGACGATGTCCACGTCGTGCGGTGCTCGGGCTGAAGCGTGGTGTGGCATGGCCTGGCCTTGCGGCGCGGAATCCAGGCGCGGCCGCAATGGCCGGCACGGACTGCCCATGCAGATCATGCCGGCAGGCATGTCGCGGAATACCGCGCTGCGGGCGCCAATGACGGCACCATGGCCGATGCTGACGCCCGGCGCGACAAATGTGTGGCTGGCCACCCAGGCTTCGTCGGCAATCCGAATCGGACGACCGCGAATGGCAAAGTCGCTGCTTTGGTAATCGTGGTCGCCGGCGCACAGGTAAGTGAATTGGGATACCACCGCGTGATTGCCGATCTCTATTTCGGCCAGGCTATACAGCTCGGCCCCGTCGCCGATCCATGCGTAGTCGCCAATCTTTACCTTCCAGGGGTAGGTGACCCTGACGCTCGGACGAATCACGACGTTGCGGCCCACCTGCGCGCCGAAGCATCGCAGCAGCCAGCGTCGGAAGCCGTTGGCGAACTGGGGCGACCGATGGAAGAACAGGCTCTGGACGCACCACCACAGCTGCACGGCAAGCGCCGAGCGGCCGCGAAAGCCGGGGGGCATCCTGAAGGTCGACAGATCCTGGAACATGTTGCGCCTCCTCCCGCCGGGCTTGCTGGCCCGGACTCAATCCGGCCGCGCCGGCTGCGATGCAGGTATCGTGACGCTGCACCGCCGCATCCACCGTACGCCAGCCCACAAAGCTGCAGGCCGGCACCAGCTGGGCTGCGGCTATTCCCCTACGTAATCGCCGGTGGCCGCCTCGGCGGTGCCTTGCGGGGCATGCACCCGCTGCAGCGTGGCTTCGAACCCCGCCAGCACTGCGTCGCGATCGAGGTGCGTCGCGGCCCAGAGCCGGCCTGCGGCACCCAGTGCGCGGCAGCGTGGCGGATCGTCTGCCAGTGCCTCGATGGCCTCGGCAAGTGCCGCGCTGTCGCCCGGTTCGACCACGATGCCGCACTGGACTACGAGCTTGCCAAGTTCGGTAGCCGGTGCCGCGGTGGCTACCACGGGCTTCGCACTGACCAGCATGGCCGCCAGCTTGGACGGGAGTACCAGGTCGGCGGCGTCGGCACGCTGAGGCATCAGGTGAATGTCGGCACAGGCCAGCAGCGACGGAAAATCGGCGACCGGTTGCAGCGGCAGAAAGTGAATGCGTGCGAGCCCTTCGCAACGCTTGCGCAGGTCCGCCACTCCCGACCCCGCTCCGCAAAAGATGAAATGGAGATCATCGCGCTCGCGCAGGTGTTCCGCGGCTTCAGGCAGGATCTCGATGCCCTGCTTGGCGCCGATCGTGCCCGAATACAGGGCTACGATGGCATCCTTGGGAATGCCGAGTTGCTTGCGGAAGTCGACGCCACTGCGTTGTGCCAGCGCATCGAGGTCCACCCAGTTGGGCAGCATGGTCAGGTGCGCATCGTCGGCACCCTTGCGCCGCGCCAGCGTCACCATCGCATTCGAAATCGATGACACGTGATCGTAGCGCTTGAGCACGAAGCGCTCGAAGGCACTCGCCATCCGACGCAGGAATTTGCCCTTGAGCAGCCCCAGCTCGAATGCGGCATCGATCTCGTAGTCGTGGATATGCAGCCACGCCTTGCAGCCTGTGAGCCGTGAGAAGATCAGCGCCGCGGGACTGCAGAACAACGGTGGCTCGACGATGAACAGCACGTCGGGACGCCACGTTACCTGGCGCACCAGCCATCCGATGCTGGTGATGGCGAACGACGCGAGGTGCAGGACCCGCTTCAGCCCCGACGGGCGCTGGGGGACCCACAGTGGTGCACGCATGACATCGACGCCATTGCGCATCTCGCGCCGGTAGCGCAGACCGGCGTAGGCCGCATCGACCTTCCAGGCCGGATAGTACGGGGGTGCCGTGATCACGCGTACCTCATGCCCGCGCGCGGCAAGCCATTCGGCCTGTTCGCCGGTGTACTTGCCGATACCTGTGAGCTCCGGAGAATAGTTCAGGCAATAGAGCAGGATCTTCATCGTTCTTTTTCCATCCTGGTGATGCCATGCGGCAAGGGCGGTTCGAGCGGCATGAATCGGCCAGCCACCATCAAGGGGGGCCATTCACGAACGCAGTCTACGGAGCGCGCAGGGTCAGGAATGTTCGAGTCCGCACGCTGCCGCCGGCGGGTGCCAACCTGTGTGCGAGCGAACAGAGGCGACTGCGACAAGCGTCTACGCTCCAATGCGACGGTCGGTCCGTCCGCCCAGCCGCACGTGCCGTGACCGGCACCCGGCGCGATCTAACCCATGGCTGGCAATCTGGAGGTTTGTGTGACAACCCTGAAAGGCGAGCTGCTTGGCAGCGAATCGGATGCGGCAATGGCCTCGGTGCAGCAAGACGCCACTACGGAACGTGCAAGCCAGGCAACCCGCGCCTTGCGGCTGGCCGTGGCCAGCTCGATGGTGTCCAAGGTCAGCAGCACGGCGCTCCAGGTGGTCAGCATTCCGCTGTTTGCCAAGGTTCTCACCGCTGACGATTTCAGCGCGATGATGGTGTACTTCGGTATCTCGGCATGGTTGTCGCTCGTGGCGATCGGCGTCTGGCCAACGATTACATCGATTGCCGCCGACGACCGCAAGGAAGGACTGCTGCCGGGCGTGCTGGCGGTGTCGCTGGGTGGCCTTTCGGCAATTTTCCTGTCGCTGATCGTGCTGGTGCTGGTGCTGCGGCCGGTACTGGAACACAGTGGGATCAACCTGTTCTCGGCGAGCCACTACAGTTTGTTCACGGCGGCGCTGGTCTGCTACGCGCTGCTGACCGTGCTTTCGGTGGGTGAGGCCGTCAACCAGGGACAGCACCGGCAGCATGTCAACAACCTGATCACGGCGGGTGGCAGCGCGTTGAACGTGGTGTTCATCGTGGCGGTAGCCTTCTTTTTCCGCGCGCCCGGCCAGCAGCATGTAGACGTGACGCTGCTGTTCGTGGCAAGCCAGCTCGGCTTTATCCTGCTGCGCGTTTTCAATATGGCTGGCGTGGTGGCGCGCGTGGGACGGCCTCGCGCATTCCCCGGCAAGGCGTTCGCACTCGAACTGGTTCGCAATACCCGCGCGCTGGTACAGGCGCAACTGGCCGTGGCATTCCTGCAGCAGGGCACGGTACTGCTGTGCTACGAAATGGGCATGCCGCGCGATGCGGCGCTGCTGGCGCTGCTGTTTCGCGCCAACATGCTGCTGCACAGTTTCGTATTCATGATCAACCAGCCCCTCTGGCCCATCATCCATCGCAATATGCTGGCAGGAGACTGGCCGTGGGTATCGCGCACCTATCGCAGGCTTGCCACGTGCTATGTGAGCTATGGCCTGCTGGCCATTGCTGGCGCGGCGCTGTTTGGCGGTGCGGCGGTCTCGCTATGGACGGCCGGTGAATATCCGATCTCCAATCAACTGGCGACATTGTGCGCAGTCTATTTCGCCGTGATGGTCACCTCGGCGGCAAGCACGCCGGTTTTGATGGGCGGCCAGGCATTCGCGAGCCTGGGCAACATCGGCGCGCTGGAATTCGCGGCGGCCGCTGTGTTGTGTGTCGTGCTGTATGTTGCCGGCGCGGTGAGCTTTCCCAACATCGTCATCGCGCTGATCGCGGCCAACGCCATCACGGCGCTCTGGATGATGCCGGCACGTGCGATTGGACTGGTACGTAAGGGAAAGCTGGCAGGCGCTGCGCATTGAAGGCGTTGAGGTTCAAACTGCGACCTGTCTCAGCTTGAGCCGCCGGCCCTCACCCCCGGCCCCTCTCCCGCATGCGGGAGAGGGGAGTGTGGTGGTCAAGTTTTTTCAGACAGGTACTAAGGTTG
>NZ_DBHKYV010000051.1:0-52822 GCF_057315035.1 Cupriavidus sp.
TTGAACCTCATGCCCTCTCCCCCAACCCCTCTCCCGCGCTGCGGGAGAGGGGAGCAAACCAAAGCAAAACAGCGTTACGCTACTGATTCGCGAACGCGGCGATCGGATCGTCGTCCGCCGGAGTCGGCACCGGCTCCGGCACCGGTGTCACTGGAAGATTGCCGACTGCCACCACGCGTCTTGCACCGTTGTAGCGCGACGCCCAGTAGGACTTCCCCATGTCCTCGAGCCGCACCGTTCCGCCAGTGGCCGGCGCGTGAACAAAGCGGTTCTGCCCGACGTAGATACCAACATGCGAGTTGGCGCGGCCGGTGGTGTTGAAGAACACCAGGTCGCCAGATGCAACATCGCTGCGTTCCAGCGATGTGCCGCGCTGGCCCATCTGCTCGGTGGTGCGGGGCAGATTGACGTTGGCGGCGCGCTGTACCACGTAGCGCACCAGGCCGCTGCAATCGAATCCGGAATCAGGGGTGTTGCCGCCGTAGCGGTAGGGCGTGCCAACCAGCGACATGGCCTGGATCGAGATTTCCTCGAGTCCGGCGCTGGGGTCGATCATTGGTTTGCCCGGGGCGCGCGGTAGCGAAGACGTGTGGCGCGCGGGCGGGCCCGCGCATGCGGCCAGCAGCAGGGCGCTCGCACACAGCGTAGCCAGCGCGAGGCGGGGCGAAAAGGGGAGAGAAAGCGGGCGCTGCGGCATCCTTCCTGTCGTTGGGTAGCCGGGTCATGCGTCCGCCGGATAAAAAAACCTACCAGCGCAACTGCGCGTTACGCGTGCCGGTGCTGATCTTGATGGACTTGGGCTGACCCTTGTAGCTGGCCTCGATATTGTAGCTGCCTTCTGGCGCACGTATCAGGCAACGCGGTCCGCCTGCGCGGAAATCGGCCACTGTCTGGCCATCGCGTGTCAGTTTGACATCAACGTCCGACAGGAACTCGCCATTGGCCCCCTGCGTGAACAGGATGCCCATGTTGAAGTTCTTTTCCTGCTGGTCCAGTTTTGCGCGTTCGTCCTCGGCAATGCCGCCGCAAACATAGCTGACCGGCCCCATGGTGCGAATCACCATCTCGTCGGCCGCATTGGCCGGGTGCCAGGCGGCGGCGATCAATACCGTCGCGCCAATCAGCGTGGCCAGCGCAATACGCTTGCGCCGCGTTGTACGCGCGTTCTGTGAAAACAGGGTCCTGCTGCTCGACAGGTACCTGCTGAATGACTGCTGCCTGTTCATCGACGCCTCCCGTATCGACATGAACACCTGGCCATCATAGCCGGGCCGTGCGACGCTGGCTGTCGGTCAAACGCCGACGCCGTGGGGTTCGCCACACTACGCGATGCGGCCATTGGCCGGCCATGGAACCGGCCGGCCAATGGCGTCGCCAGACTTTCGACTGCCGTTACAGCACGTCGCCAGCGTGATCGGCCAGCCGCGAACGTTCGCCGCGGGCCAGCGTCACGTGACCGCTGTGGCTCCAGCCCTTGAAGCGGTCCACCACGTAGGTCAGGCCAGACGAACCCTCGGTCAGGTACGGCGTGTCGATCTGCGCGATATTGCCCAGGCAGACGATCTTGGTGCCCGGGCCGGCCCGCGTGACCAGCGTCTTCATCTGCTTTGGCGTCAGATTCTGCGCCTCGTCGATGATCACGAACTTGTTCACGAAGGTCCGGCCGCGCATGAAGTTCATGCTCTTGACCTTGATGCGCGAACGGATCAGTTCCTGCGTAGCCGCGCGACCCCATTCGCCGGCGCTGTCATCGCTCTTCTGCAGGACTTCGAGGTTGTCGTCGAAGGCACCCATCCACGGCTGCATCTTCTCTTCCTCGGTACCCGGCAGGAAGCCGATGTCCTCGCCCACGGGCACCGTGGCGCGCGTGACGATGATCTCGTTGTAGAGCTTCTGGTCCAGTACCTGCTCCAGGCCCGAGGCCAATGCCAGCAGCGTCTTGCCGGTACCGGCCTGGCCCAGCAGCGTCACGAAATCGACGTCGGGGCTCATCAGCAGGTTCAGCGCGAAGTTCTGCTCGCGATTGCGCGCCACCACACTCCACACATTGTTCTTGTTGTGGGTGTAGTCCTTCAGCGTCTGCAGCAGTGCGGTCTTGCCGTTGATTTCCTTGACCTGTGCGTAGAGCGGCAGGCTGCCGTCCATCGGTTCCAGGTAGACGAACTGGTTGACCAGGAACGACGGCACCAGCGGACCGGTCAGGCGATAGAACATCGTGCCCGACTTCGGGTCCTGCCAGCTTTCCACGCCCTTGCCATGCCGGGCCCAGAAATCATTGGGCAGTTGCATCACGCCCGAGTAGAGCAGGTCCTTGTCTTCCAGGACCTGGTCGTTGAAATAGTCCTCGGCCGGCAGTCCCAGTGCGCGCGCCTTGATGCGCATGTTGATGTCTTTCGACACCAGTACCACCTGGCGCTCCGGGAACTGCTGCTGCAACGCGCTGACCACGCCCAGGATCTGGTTGTCGGCCTTGCCCTGTGGCAGGCCCTCCGGCAGCTTGATGTCGTTCAGGCGCGTCTGGAAGAACAGCTTGCCGGCCGCATCGCGGTTGCCAAGCTTGGCCAGCGGCAGGCCTTCGTCGAGCACGCCATCGGTGCCACCGACCAGCTGGTCCAGCGTGCGGCTGACCGTGCGCGCATTGCGCGCGACTTCGCTCATGCCCTTCTTGTGGTTGTCCAGCTCCTCGAGCGTCATCATTGGCAGATAGACGTCGTGCTCTTCGAAGCGGAACAGCGAACTCGGGTCGTGCATCAGCACGTTGGTATCGAGCACGAACAGCTTGCTCGGGCCGGCGGTCTTGCGCGTGCGTCGCGTCGGGCCGGCGGCAGGCTTGACCAGGCTCACGGCTGGCGCCGCGGGCGCGGTGGTGGCCGGTGCCGGAGCATCGACGGTCTTGGCGCGGGTTGTGCTGCCGGCGCGTGCGCGGGTGGCGGGCGCCTGGGTATCGCCGGTCTCGAGCAAGGACACACGCTCGAGGACCGGCACAGGTTTCTTACCCTGCGCGACTTTGGCCTTGGGCAGTGTGACCGGGGCGAATTCGCTCGGGTCCAGCAGTTGGGCAGGCTTGGCGGGCATGGTAGGCAGCGGCATGCTTGGCTTTCCTTTCAGGGCGTCTAAAGGGGGCGAAAAAGCTGGCGTACAACCAATGAACGGCAAAGCTCCGGAAAACCGGAGGGGTCAGGGGTTGAAGGAATGGAGAAGCAAAAAGAAAAGCTGGAGGGGAAACAAAAAAGCCGCCAGGCCTGATGAACAGGTGTGGCGGCTTGCTGGCGGACCCGCGACGCTGCAGGTCCGCTACCAGCCCGGGGACTGAGGCTCCTGGGCCGGTACGAAGAGGCAGCGTGGCAACTGGGATCTGAACGCATTGAGGCCCAATCTACCCGAACGTTTTCGGTTTTGCAATCGGTCAGATTCGCGTCGTTGCCACGCAACTATCTTTGGCATGCGCGGGTCCTGCATCACCAGCCCGAGGATGCCGTGCTGCACATCCCGTTTCAGGTCCCGCTTCACATCCCCTTGACGATCTCCAGCACCCCGTCAACGTGGTTGGGCACCTTGATGCCGCGCATCTCGTGACGCAGTACACCCTTGGCGTCGACGATGAATGTACTGCGTTCGATGCCGCGCACCTCCTTGCCATACATTTTTTTCATCTTGATGACGTCGAAGATCTGGCAGATCGCCTCGTCGCCATCCGAGATCAGTTCGAACGGCAACTCCAGCTTGGCCTTGAAGTTCTCGTGCGACTTCAGGCTGTCACGCGAAATGCCGAACACCACGGCGCCGGCTTTCTCGAATGCATCGTACTGGTCGCGGAAGTTCATGGCCTCGGTGGTGCAGCCGGGCGTGTTGTCCTTCGGGTAGAAGTACAGCACCACGGTCTTGCCGCGCTGGTCGGCAAGGCGGAAGTCGCCGCCGGTAGCGGGCGCCTGGAAGTCGGGAATGGCCTTGTTGAGACTGACGGTCATGCTGGTGGCTCTCCTGGATGGCGATGCATCATCGGTGACGGCGCGGGCCCATGTATCTGGCCGGTCTGAATGGCCTGGGCTGGGCTTTGCGCCATGGCGGGTGCAGATTGGGGCAGTCCGCCAGACTTCAAGCGTGGCGCAGGCTTAACCTGGACGAAATCAGGCCGGCAACGGCGATGCGGCCAGCTCTCAGCCTGGAATGGCGGGCTCCACGAGCAGGATCGCCGCCACCTTGCGGCCCTCGGCCATGAGGATATTGTAGGTACGGCATGCGGCCTGCAGGTCCATGGCGTCGACGCCGATATGGCGCCGCGCCAGTGCCGCGGTCAGGCGGGGGTGCGGAAAGCGCAGGCGGTCGCCGGTTCCCAGCAGCACCACTTCGGGCTTGCGTTCCAGCAACGCCTCGAAATGAGCCGGTTCGAGGTCCTCGAAACGGTTGACAGGCCAGGGCTCGATGTCGCCTTCGGGCATCACGAGCACGGACTGGCCATGGCGTACGGCGTTGATTTCAACGTAGCCGGGACCGTAGCTGGTCACGGTATTCAGGCTCTGGGCTTTATCGGCGTGGAGTTTCAAGTCGGGGGCCTCATGCCGCCGGGCGTTCCGGGTGTCCGGTCCCGATGGCGGGGCGGGCTGGCGGCGGGTTGGTGGCAGGATCGTGCGCGCGCCGGGCCAAAAGCCTCGCTGCAATGCAAGAATCCATGCCGAAGTCTGTCATAATCCGATATCTTATAGCTTTTGCCTCCCGGTCTGCCACGCTCGCCCGCCGCACGGCGACTCGCGCCGCCAGACGCCCAGGACAATCCAGAAGATTCCCAAGACCGCTGCCGCAGAGACCGGCAGCTTGCCCTGACATCGCCAACATCGCCGTGAAACCCATCCAGAAATCGCACAAGCTCCAGAACGTTTGCTATGACATCCGCGGCCCGGTGCTGGAAAAGGCCCGGCAGATGGAAGAAGAGGGCCACAAGATCATCAAGCTGAACATCGGCAACCTGGCCGTGTTTGGCTTCGATGCGCCGGAGGAAATCCAGCAGGACATGATGCGCAACCTGCCGAACTCGGCCGGTTACTCCGATTCGAAGGGCATCTTCGCGGCGCGCAAGGCGATCATGCACTACACCCAGGAAAAGAAGATCCAGGGGGTGGGGCTGGAAGACATCTACGTGGGCAACGGCGCATCCGAGCTGATCGTGATGTCGATGAACGCGCTGCTCAACAGCGGCGACGAAGTGCTGGTGCCTGCGCCCGACTATCCGCTGTGGACGGCCGCGGTCAGCCTGTCCGGCGGAACGCCGGTGCACTATGTCTGCGACGAGGCCAACGAGTGGATGCCCGACCTCGACGACATCCGTCGCAAGATCACGCCGAACACGCGTGCCATCGTCATCATCAACCCGAACAACCCGACCGGCGCGCTGTACTCGGACGACCTGCTCAAGGAGATCGTGGTCATCGCGCGCGAGCACGGCCTGATCATCTTCGCCGACGAGATCTACGACAAGGTCCTGTACGACGGCAACACGCATACGTCGATCGGCTCGCTGTCCACCGACGTGCTGACCGTGACCTTCAACGGCCTGTCGAAGAACTACCGCTCGTGCGGTTATCGCGCGGGCTGGATGGTGGTGTCGGGCGACAAGCGTCCCGCCCAGGACTACATCGAAGGCCTGAACATGCTGTCGTCGATGCGCCTGTGTGCCAATGTGCCGGGCCAGTGGGCAATCCAGACCGCGCTGGGTGGCTACCAGAGCATCAACGACCTGGTGGCCGAAGGCGGCCGGCTGCGCCGCCAGCGCGACCTGGCCCATGAACTGGTGTCGCAGATCCCGGGCGTCACCTGCGTCAAGCCCAAGGCCGCGCTGTACCTGTTCCCGAAGCTCGACCTGTCGATGTATCCGATCCAGGACGACCAGGAATTCATTTACGAACTGCTGCAGGAATCGAAAGTGCTGCTGGTACAGGGCACGGGCTTCAACTGGGGCGCACCGGACCATTTCCGGATCGTGTTCCTGCCGCACGAGGAAGACCTGCGCGAGGCCATTGGCCGCGTGGCACGCTTCCTTGAAAACTATCGCAAGCGCCACGGCACGGCCTGAGCCGCCGTACGTCCCCATTTTCCGTATCAAGCAACCCAGAGTCAGACGTCCATGAATCCCATCAAAGTCGGCCTTCTCGGCATCGGTACCGTCGGTAGCGGCACGTTCAACGTGCTCCAGCGCAATCAGGAAGAAATTCGCCGCCGCGCAGGCCGCGGCATTGAGATTGCGGTGGTGGCCGACCTCAATACCGAACGCGCGCGCGAACTGACCGGTGGCGCCGTGGACGTGGTCAGCGACGCCAACGAAGTGGTGACGCGCCCCGACATCGACATCGTCGTGGAACTGATTGGCGGCTACGGCATTGCGCGCGAGCTGGTGCTCAAGGCCATCGAGAACGGCAAGCACGTGGTCACCGCCAACAAGGCGCTGCTGGCCGTGCACGGCAACGAGATCTTCGAGGCCGCGCGCAAGAAGGGTGTGATCGTGGCGTTCGAAGCGGCCGTGGCCGGTGGCATCCCCATCATCAAGGCGCTGCGCGAAGGGCTGACGGCCAACCGCATCCAGTGGATTGCCGGCATCATCAACGGCACCACGAACTTCATCCTGTCCGAGATGCGCGACAAGGGCCTGGACTTCGACTCCGTGCTCAAGGAAGCGCAGCAACTGGGTTACGCCGAAGCCGACCCGACGTTCGACATCGAGGGTGTCGATGCCGCGCACAAGGTCACGCTGATGAGCGCGATTGCGTTCGGCATGCCGGTGCAGTTCGACAAGGCGCACGTGGAAGGCATCACGCGCCTGTCCGCCATCGACATCAAGTATGCCGAGGAACTGGGCTACCGCATCAAGCTGCTGGGTATCACGCGCCGCCGTGAAGAGGGCGTGGAACTGCGCGTGCATCCGACGCTGGTGCCGGCCTCGCGCCTGATTGCCAATGTGGAAGGCGCCATGAACGCCGTGCTGGTGCAGGGCGACGCCGTGGGCGCCACGCTGTACTACGGCAAGGGTGCCGGTGCCGAGCCGACCGCTTCGGCCGTGATCGCCGACCTGGTCGACGTGACGCGCCTGCACACCGCAGATCCGAACCACCGCGTGCCGCACCTGGCGTTCCAGCCGGACGAACTGTCGAGCGTACCGGTGCTGCCGATCGACGAAGTCACGAGCTCGTACTACCTGCGCATGCGCGTGTCCGACGAAACCGGCGTGCTGGCCGAGATCACGCGCATCCTGGCCGAGGCGGGCATCAGCATCGACGCGATGCTGCAGAAGGAATCGCGTGAAGGTGAGCCGCAGACCGACATCATCATCCTGACGCACCTGACGCGCGAAAAGCACGTCAATGCTGCGATCAAGAGCATCGAGGGCCTGTCGACGGTGTTGTCCGCCGTGACGCGCCTGCGCATGGAAGAACTGAACTAAGGCGCCCATGAAATACCAGTCGACGCGCGGCCATGACGTGCCGCAAACGTTCTCTGAGATCCTGCTCGGTGGCCTGGCCCCGGACGGCGGCCTGTACCTGCCGAAGCAGTACCCGCAAATCACGGCCGACGAACTCGAGGCATGGCGCAAGCTGCCGTACGCCGACCTGGCGTACGAAGTGCTGTCGCGTTTCTGTGACGACATTCCGGCCGAAGACCTGCGTGCGCTGACGCGCAAGACCTACCGGGCTGACGTGTACTGCAACGCGCGCCCCGGCGACAATACCGCCGACATCACGCCGCTGCGTACGCTGGGCGAGGAAGGTGGCACGAAGCTGCAACTGCTGGGCCTGTCGAATGGCCCGACGCTGGCCTTCAAGGACATGGCCATGCAGTTGCTGGGCAACCTGTTCGAGTACGCGCTCAAGCGTGCCGGGCTCAAGCTCAATATCCTGGGCGCGACGTCGGGCGATACCGGCAGCGCCGCCGAGTACGCGATGCGCGGCAAGGAAGGCATCCGCGTGTTCATGCTGAGCCCGCATCGCAAGATGAGCGCGTTCCAGACCGCGCAGATGTTCAGCCTGCAGGACCCGAACATCTTCAACCTGGCGATCGAAGGCGTGTTCGACGATGCACAGGATATCGTCAAGGCGGTGTCGAACGACCACGCGTACAAGGCGCGCCAGTGCATCGGTACCGTGAACTCGATCAACTGGGCGCGTGTGGTGGCCCAGGTCGTGTACTACTTCAAGGGCTGGCTGCTGGCCACCGATGGCCCGGGCCAGAAGGTGTCGTTCTGCGTGCCGTCGGGCAACTTCGGCAACGTGTGCGCAGGGCATATCGCGCGCATGATGGGTTTGCCGATCGACAAGCTCGTGGTGGCCACCAACGAGAACGACGTGCTCGACGAGTTCTTCCGCACCGGCACCTACCGCGTGCGTTCCTCGGCGCAGACGTACCATACGTCGAGCCCGAGCATGGACATCTCCAAGGCCTCGAACTTCGAACGCTTTGTCTTCGACCTGCTGGGTCAGGATGCGGGCAAGCTGGCGGCGCTGTTCCGTGACGTCGATACCCAGGGTGGCTTCGACCTGGCCGGCACGCCGGAATTCGACCGTATCCGCCAGTTCGGCTTTGTCTCGGGCCGCAGTACGCATGAGGACCGCCTGGCGACGATTCGCGATGTGAACAGCCGCTACGGCGTGACGATCGACACCCATACCGCCGATGGCGTGAAGGTGGCGCGCGAGCATCTGGTCGCGGGCGTGCCGATGGTGGTGCTGGAAACGGCGCTGCCGGCCAAGTTTGCCGATACGATTCGCGAGGCGCTGGGTCATGAACCCGAGCGTCCGGCCGCGTTCGATGGCATCGAGAAGCTGCCGCAGCGTTTCGAGGTCATGCCCGCCAACGCCGATCAGGTCAAGGCGTACATCGCACAGCACACGGGGCTCTGATAACGGGTATTGCTTCCGTACCCCTACGGTCCCGGCGCCAACTCGCTACAATCGGGTTTGCCGGGCGCCGCTGCCGCGGCCCCCAGGCGTTCACGCCGGGGGCCGTTTCATTTGCGGGGCCAACCCTGATGATCACGATTCCATGACCCAATCCGCAGCGCGTCCCCCGATGCTGACCATGGCCCAGGCGCTTGAAGCCCTGATGGCCGGCGTTCGTCCGATCACCGATACGGAAACCGTCGACACCCTTGAGGCCAACGGCCGCGTGCTGGCTGCGCCGGTCACGAGCACGCTGCGTGTGCCGCCCGCCGACAATACGTCGATGGATGGTTATGCAATGCGTGCGGCCGACGTACCGGTAGCAGGTACGCGGCTGCCGGTGTCGCAGCGGATTCCGGCCGGCCACGTTGGCGCCGAGTTGGCACCGGGTACGGCGGCGCGGATTTTTACGGGCGGCCTGATTCCGCCGGGTGCCGATGCGGTGGTCATGCAGGAGCAGTGCCAGGCCGATGGCGATGCGGTGATCGTCAATCATGTGCCGGGCTCGGGTGAGTGGATTCGTCGCGCCGGCGAGGATATCGAGGCGGGCAGCCAGATCCTGCCGGTGGGGGCGCGGCTGTCGCCGCAGGCGCTGGGGCTGGCGGCCTCGGTGGGGCAGGCGAGTCTGGACGTGATTCGCCGCGTGCGGGTTGCCGTGTTCTTTACCGGCGACGAACTGGCGATGCCAGGCGAACCGCTCAAGCCCGGGGCGATCTACAACTCGAACCGCTTTACGCTGCGTGGCCTGCTTGAGAACCTGGGCTGCGAGGTGACCGATTTTGGCATCGTGCCCGATACGCTGGCTGCTACGCGCGATACGCTGCGCCGTGCCGCCGAGGGCAACGACCTGATCATTACCTCGGGCGGTGTTTCCGTTGGCGAAGAAGACCATATTCGTCCGGCCGTGACTGCCGAAGGACGCCTGGACCTGTGGCAGATCGCAATCAAGCCCGGCAAGCCGCTGGCATTCGGGCAGGTGGCGAATGGCACGGCGCAGCCGACGTTTTTCATCGGACTGCCCGGCAACCCGGTATCGAGTTTTGTCACGTTCCTGCTGTTCGTGCGGCCGTTCCTGCTGCGCCTGCAGGGTGTGGCGGACGTGACCCCGCGCCGCATCGCGATGCGTGCCGACTTCGACCTGCCAAAGGGAGACCGCCGCAATGAGTTCTTGCGTGCGCGCCTGAACGATGCCGGCGGCCTTGACCTGTTCCCGAACCAGAGCTCGGGCGTGTTGACGTCGACGGTGTGGGGCGATGGCCTGATCGACAATCCACCTAACCAGACGATTGCGCGGGGCGATACCGTGCAGTTCATTCCGTTTGCCAGCCTGCTGGCCTGATCATGCAACTTGAACTTCGATTCTTCGCCAGCGTGCGCGAACAGCTAGGGCAGGGCGCCGAGCGTGTCGAGGTGCCGCCCTCAGTCCGCACCGTGGGTGAATTGCGCGGCTGGCTGCGCGAGCGTGGCGGGGCCTGGGGCGAGACGCTGGCCGAGGGCCGGGCGTTGCGCATGGCCGTGGACCATGCCGTGGCACATGCCGATACGCCGCTGGCCGATGGCTGCGAAGTGGCCTTCTTTCCGCCGGTAACCGGGGGCTGAGATGACCGTGCGCGTACAACTGGAGGATTTCGACCTGGGCGCCGAGGTGGCGTCCCTGCGGGCGGACAATCCCGGCGTGGGTGCGGTAGCCAGTTTTATCGGCACCGTGCGTGATGTCAGCGATGGCTCGCGTGTCAGCACGATGGAGCTTGAACACTATCCGGGCATGACCGAGAAGGCGCTGGCGCAGATCGAGACCGCCGCGCGCCAACGCTGGGAACTGCTGGGCGTGACCATCGTGCATCGCGTGGGTCTGCTGCAACCGCTGGACCAGATCGTGCTGGTGGCGGTGGCCTCGGCCCATCGCGGCAATGCATTCGCCGCGTGCGAATTCATCATGGACTATTTGAAGTCCGAGGCGCCGTTCTGGAAGAAGGAAGCCACGCCGGAAGGCGCGCGCTGGGTCGATGCGCGTGTGTCGGACGATGCGGCGCTGCGCCGCTGGGGTATCGAATCGTTCAATGCAGTCACGACCTCCAACAATCCGGACAAGAACAAGGGCGAATAATGGCTCCGTTGGGTTTTGTGGCGGTCGGCGTCGGTGCCGCCGTGGGCGCCTGGTTGCGCTGGTTTTTCTCGGTCATGTGGAATGCCGTCAATCCGGCGTTGCCGTATGGCACGCTGGCATCGAACCTGGTGGGCGGCTATCTGATCGGCCTGGCCGTGGCGTTCTTCGATACCCATCCCACGCTGCCGCCGGAATGGCGCCTGCTGGCCGTGACCGGCTTCCTGGGCGGCCTGACCACGTTCTCCACGTTTTCTAGCGAAGTCATTGGTAACCTGCTGGCCGGCGATTACCGCTGGGCAGTGATGCACCTGGTGATGCATCTCGGCGGCTCGCTGGTGCTGACGGCATTTGGCATCTGGACGTATCGCGTGCTGTCCTGATGTGCCGGGCTCCCCGTTTCTGGTGTCCTGGTGACATCCATGCCGGTGAGTGAATGTCTGACCGAATGTCTGAAGGTAGGGGCAAGCAGGTTCCACCACGCTGTTCACTAGGTAACAGTCCCGATACAAACGCTCCCCTTTAGCAGGCGCGGAGCGTCTACTATTGCGGCATGGCATGCGGGTGCGTAACGCGCCTCTCCACGCCTGCCCGCCTTTTTTCCGGCGTCCTGCCGGATTTCACGTCTTTGCCAGGTTCGTTTCCACTCAGCCACGCGCGCCAGCCGGTTCGCCGTGGCAGCCAAGTATCCGGCAGCAGTTCGGCAGTTGCAGTCCCTGTGTGTTACCCGCTTCGGTTCTTGCCCGCTTCGGTTCATAACAAGGAGACATCCCCATGCAGCCCCGTAATGCCCGTGGTTCCACGCGTTCCTTGCCTGCTTCCCGATACCTGACCGCCAGTGCCGCCGCCGTGGGGGTGCTGTTTGCCACCAGTTGCGGTGGCGGCGGCGGTTCGACCACCATTGTCTCGCCCGGCAATGGCACCAGTGTTGGCGATCCGATTACGCGCCCGGCCTTCGTGTCGGGCAATATCAGCGTCAAGACCTATGACGGCGTATCCGACGATCTCGCCACCGGCGGGCTGGGCAAGGATGGACTGGGCGGGACTGCGCCAGTGTTTGCCAACCCGAATGCGCCCACGGCCGCCGAATTGCGCCGCAACGCAATCTTCGTCAACTACCGCGCCATCGTCGATGTCTCGGCGGCGGGCGGCTATGGCTCGCTCTATGGGCCCAACATCGATGCGCAGGGCAATGTGACCGCAGGGCAGGGCAAGGTGCCGGGCACCGAGTACATTGCCTACGCCGACGACGGTACCGGCCAGTTGAACGTCACGCTCATGGCCCAGGTGCCCGACACGTTCGATCCGAAGAACCCCTGCATCATCTCGGCTACCTCGTCAGGGTCGCGGGGCATCTACGGCGGGATCGCCGTGGCCGAATGGGGGCTCAAGCGTGGCTGCGCGGTGGCCTATACCGACAAGGGCACGGGCGCCGCGCCGCATGACCTCGACAGCGACACCGTGCCGCTGATCGATGGCACCCGCACGACGCGACTTGGCGCGGCCAAGCTGGCACAGTTTGCCGCCCAGCCTGGTGCGCAATCGCTGGCGGATTTCACCACCGCCAATCCGCATCGGCTGGCGTTCAAGCACGCGCATTCGAAGCAGAACCCCGAAGCCAGTTGGGGGTTGAATACGCTGCAGGCGATCGAGTTCACGCTGTTCGCGATCAACGACAAGTTTGGCGTGCGTAATGCCAGCGGGGCTGCGACCTCGACATTCACGCGCGCCAACACGATCGTGATTGCCTCGGCCATCTCCAACGGCGGAGGCGCCGCGATTGCCGCCGCCGAACAGGACACCACCGGCCTGATCGACGGTGTGGCCGTGGGCGAGCCCAATGTAGAAATGCCGCCCTCACCGGCCATCACGGTGCGTCGCGGCGGGGCGGTGGTGGCATCGACGGGCAAGCATCTGTACGACTACACGACCATCGCCAACCTGTATCAGCTTTGTGCGAGCCAGGATCCGGCGCTGGCCAATGCGCCGAAGATCGGCACCTTCCCGCCGCAGACCGTCAACCGCTGCGCGTCGTTGGTGACCGCGGGCAAGATCGCCGGTGCGTCGACCTCGGCCCAGGCGAGCGCGGCACTGGCAGCGCTGCGCAATGCCGGCTGGGAACCGGAGTCCGATGAACTGCATACCTCGCTGTCGCTGCTGGAGGTGGCCAGTTCGATTTCGCTGACGTATGCCAACTCGTATTCACGCGCCAGCGTGACCGATCGGCTGTGCAACTTCAGCTTTGCCTCGCCGGCCGCCTCGACGCTCGTACCGACCACGATCCCGGCGATCTCGCTGGCGGGATTGTTCTCCACCGGCAATGGCATTCCGCCGACCACCTCGGTGACGATCATGAATGACGATGCACCGGGCGGCCCGGTGCGTGATTTCGCGTCGCAGTCGAAGTCGAACAGTGTTGCCGACGCCAACCTCGATGGCGCGCTGTGCCTGCGCAACTTGCTCGATACCAGCAATGCGGCACTGCTGGCCGGTATCAAGCAGACCTACCGCACCGGCAACCTGCGCGGCAAGCCTGCGATCATCGTCCATGGGCGCAGCGATGCGCTGCTGCCGGTCAACCATACGTCACGCCCGTACCTGGGGCTGAACAAGTCGGTGGAAGGGCCGGAGAGCAAGCTGTCGTATATCGAGGTAACCAACGGCCAGCATTTCGACGGTTTTATCGATGTGGTGCCGGGCTACGCCAAGCGCTTTATCCCGATGCATGTCTACGTGAACCGGGCGTTGGATGCGGTGTACGCCAACCTGAAGACCGGGGCGGTGTTGCCGCCGTCACAAGTCGTGCGGACTACCCCGCGTGGCGGCAACGACACCGATGTCGTCGGGCCGCAGATCCTGCCGTCCAACGTGCCGCCGATCCTGCTGGCGCCGTCCGGCAGCGATGCCATCCTGTCTGCGGGCGGGACCGTGGATGTGCCGAACTAGCCTTGTTTTGATCAGGTAACCCGCCATGCACCTGCGGTCTGTACAAGTTGTGTGGCGGAATCTTGAAATGGCTCACTCAAGCCCTATCTTTCGGAAGTAACGTGTCCGGCAGGGCATACGTGAAACGGCAACTGGCATGCTGCCGGCACGTGGCCCCGTAACAGGACACACTTTCGTTCAAGAGAGAGGGATCCTGATGCGTATCGACAAACTTACTACCCGGTTCCAGGAAGCGCTCGCCGAAGCGCAAAGCCTGGCCCTGGGCAACGACAACCAGTACATCGAACCCCAGCACGTGCTGCGCGCGCTGCTGGCCCAGGACGACGGCGCCGCCAAGACGCTTTTGTCGCGCGCCGGCGTCAATATCAGCGGCCTGCAGACCGCGCTGGACGCGGCCATCAAGCGCCTGCCCCAGGTTCAGGGCACCAACGAGGTCCAGATCGGACGCGACCTCAACAACCTGCTCAATGCCACCGAGAAGGAAGCGATCAAGCGCAATGACCAGTTCATTGCCAGCGAACTGTTCCTGCTTGCCGTGTCCGACGACAAGGGCGACGCGGGGCGCATCGCACGCGAGAACGGCCTGTCGCGCAAGTCGCTCGAAGCGGCCATCACGGCCGTGCGCGGTGGCGACAGCGTGAACAGCGCCGATGCCGAGTCGCAGCGCGAAGCACTCAAGAAGTACACCGTGGACCTGACCGAGCGCGCCCGTGCGGGCAAGCTCGATCCCGTGATCGGTCGCGACGACGAAATCCGGCGCGCGATCCAGATCCTGCAGCGCCGTACCAAGAACAATCCGGTGCTGATTGGCGAACCCGGCGTGGGCAAGACCGCCATCGTCGAAGGGCTGGCGCAACGTATCGTCAACGGCGAAGTGCCTGAGACGCTCAAGAACAAGCGCGTGCTGGTGCTTGACATGGCGGGCCTGCTGGCCGGCGCCAAGTATCGTGGCGAGTTCGAGGAGCGGCTCAAGGCTGTGCTGAGCGACGTGGCCAAGGACGAAGGCCAGACCATCGTCTTTATCGACGAGATCCACACCATGGTTGGTGCGGGCAAGGCCGAGGGTGCGATCGATGCAGGCAATATGCTCAAGCCGGCGCTGGCGCGCGGCGAACTGCACTGCATCGGCGCCACCACGTTGAACGAGTACCGCAAGTACATCGAGAAGGACGCCGCGCTCGAACGCCGCTTCCAGAAGGTGCTGGTCGATGAGCCGAGCGTGGAATCGACCATTGCCATCCTGCGCGGCCTGCAGGAAAAGTACGAACTGCACCACGGCGTGGAGATCACCGATCCGGCCATCGTGGCCGCGGCGGAGCTGTCGCACCGCTACATTACCGACCGCTTCCTGCCGGACAAGGCAATCGACCTGATCGACGAGGCTGCCGCCCGCATCAAGATGGAAATCGACTCGAAGCCCGAGGCGATGGACAAGCTCGAGCGTCGCACGATCCAGCTCAAGATCGAGCGCGAGGCTGTCAAGAAGGAAACCGATGAGGCTTCGCGCAAGCGTCTGGAGCTGATCGAGCAGGAAATCGTCCGGCTGGAGAAGGAGTATGCGGACCTGGACGAGATCTGGCGTGCCGAGAAGGGTGCTGCACAGGGCACGGCCGCACTGAAGGAAGAGATCGAGAAGATCAAGCTCGAGATCACGCGCCTGCAGCGCGAAGGCAAGCTCGACAAGGTGGCCGAGCTCCAGTACGGCAAGTTGCCGGCCCTGGAGGGCAAGCTGCAGGCCGCCAGCAAGGCCGAGGCCAGCGAGCAGAAGCAGCCCAACAAGCTGCTGCGCACGCATGTGGGTGCCGAGGAAATTGCCGAGGTCGTGAGCCGCGCCACCGGTATTCCGGTGGCCAAGATGATGCAGGGCGAGCGTGAGAAGCTGCTGAAGATGGAAGAGCGCCTGCACCAGCGCGTGGTGGGCCAGGACGAAGCCGTGCGGCTGGTGTCCGATGCCATCCGGCGTTCGCGCGCGGGCCTGTCGGACGAGAACAAGCCATATGGCTCGTTCCTGTTCCTGGGCCCGACCGGGGTCGGCAAGACCGAGCTGTGCAAGGCGCTGTCGGAGTTCCTGTTCGACTCCGAAGAACACCTGATCCGCATCGACATGAGCGAATTCATGGAGAAGCACAGCGTCAGCCGTTTGATCGGCGCGCCGCCCGGATATGTTGGCTATGACGAAGGTGGTTACCTGACCGAGGCCGTGCGCCGCAAGCCGTACGCGGTGATCCTGCTCGACGAAGTCGAGAAGGCGCACCCGGACGTGTTCAACGTGTTGCTGCAGGTGCTGGACGATGGCCGCCTGACCGATGGCCAGGGACGCACCGTGGACTTCAAGAACACGGTGATCGTGATGACCTCGAACCTTGGTTCGCACATCATCCAGTCGATGAGCGGCGAGCCGCAGGAAGCGGTGAAGGGCGCGGTGTGGCAGGAAGTGCGGACGCATTTCCGGCCCGAGTTCCTGAACCGGATCGACGAGGTGGTGGTGTTCCACTCGCTGGACCAGAAGAACATCGAGTCGATCGCCCGCATCCAGCTGCATCGCCTGCAGTCGCGTCTGGCGCGCATGGACATGACGCTGGAAGTCAGCGAGAAGGCGCTGGAGAAGATCGCCAGCGCGGGCTACGACCCGGTGTTCGGCGCGCGGCCATTGAAGCGCGCGATCCAGCAGCAGATCGAAAACCCGGTGGCCAAGGCCATCCTGGAAGGCAAGTTCGCGGCAAAGGACGTGGTGCCGGTGGACTACGTGGACGGCGAGTTCACGTTTGGACGGATGGTGCACTGACGGTTTACTCCCCTCTCCCGCCGTGCGGGAGAGGGGAGGCAACCCAGGGCATAAGCAGCGCTTCCAGTGCTTCTAGCCATGATTGCCAACCGCTTGACCTGCATCAACCTGCAAATGGGAATGGGTGGCTAATATCTAAACCGTCATGGAGATGCGGGGGCGCTCTTCATGACTTGTCTACCCGTTTCCGGAATGGAAACTTAACCCGCAACGCAACTCCGGCGCTGCGGGTTTTTTCTTTTGGGGCGTCGGACGGCGGTGTCCGATCAGGCCAGTTGTACGTCCAGTCGACGGCCCAGCGAGCCCAACGCCTTTTCGATCATTTCCAGTTTCGAGGAATGCCGCAGGTTCAGCAGCCTGTCTACCTGCGGCATATGCACATCCAGTCGGCGTGCCAGTTCGGCCTTGCGAACGCCTTGCGCCAGCATCTCGTTGGCGAGCAGCACTTTTGCCGTCACCAGTGCAGGCAATGTGACGGTGCGCTGGCCGCGCCTTGGCTTCGACGGTAGCGGAATCGGTCGCCGCAGGTCGAAGTAGATGTCGAGCGCCGCTTCCAGGGCGTCCAGCCCTTGTTCCAGTGCGTCAGCTTCATCGACGCCAACCGAGTTGGCCTCCGGGATATCCGGGAACGTGACAAGCAGGGTGCCATTGCTGTCGGGCGTCAGCGTTACGGGGTACGAGAACATTGCTTGAATCCTGTGGTTAATCAATCCAGGGGTGCAGGCATGGCGAGTGGAGAAGTGGGAAGGCCCTTCGCGGGCCTGCCTTTTACTTCAGGCCGAGTTGCTTCCTGATCCTCAGTTCCAGATCTTTCCCCATCTCCTTGGCGCCGTGAAAGGGGAAGATAGTCGTGAAGCCATTAAGCGTGACCCGGTAGTGACTGGAGCCGGCACGGTGCTTTTGGAACGTCGCGCCGTTTTGTTCGAGCCACCGTTTGAACTCGCTGTATTTCATGTCCCTCCCTTGTCGGTTGAGAGGGGATGATTCTGCAACATATATGTTGTGTTGCGCAAGAAGCAAAATGCAACATTTATGTTGCGGTGTCAAGTCATTTTCTGGCCTTCCCCGGCATGTCCATATTCCCGTCCGATCTTATGCAGAAAACGTGCTTGGATCGGCGAAACCATTCGTTCCGTTCAGATAGGCCGGCCGGTAGCCTTTCTCCCTGACAGAAGCCTTGTCGCACCAAGACAGGGACATTTCACGACACTCTGACGGGAGCAAAAGAAGATGATTCGCAAGCTGGCCATTGGCCTCGCCGCACTTTCCGTAATCGGCGCCGCCCAGACCGCCTCGGCCAATACCAATCTGCTGAACGTGTCCTATGACCCGACGCGTGAGCTGTATGTCGATGTGAATGCCGCGTTTGCCAAGGCCTACAAGGCGCAGGGCGGCGATACGGTGCAGATCCGCCAGTCGCACGGGGGTTCGGGCAAGCAGGCGCGTTCGGTGATCGACGGGCTGGACGCCGACGTGGTCACGCTGGCGCTGGGCTACGACATCGATGCGATTGCCGAGAAGGGCCTGATCAAGCCGGACTGGCAGAAACGCCTGCCGCACAACGCATCGCCGTACACGTCGACGATCGTGTTCCTGGTGCGCAAGGGCAATCCGAAACATATCAAGGACTGGAACGACCTGGTCAAGCCGGGCGTGCAGGTGATCACGCCGAATCCGAAGACATCGGGTGGTGCGCGCTGGAACTACCTGGCCGCGTGGGGCTATGCGTTGCGCCAGCCGGGTGGCAATGAGGCCAAGGCCAAGGAATTTGTCGGCCAGTTGCTCAAGAACGTGCCGGTGCTCGATTCCGGCGCGCGCGGCGCCACCACGACGTTTGTCGAGCGCGGCCTTGGCGACGTGCTGATTGCCTGGGAAAACGAAGCGATCCTGGCCATCAAGGAACTGGGACCGGAGAAGTTCGATATCGTTGCGCCGTCGGTGTCGATCCTGGCCGAGCCGCCGGTGGCCGTGGTCGACAAGGTGGTCGACAAGAAGGGTACGCGCAAGGCCGCCGAGGCCTATCTGCAATTCCTGTACACCGACGAGGGCCAGGAGATCGCGGCCAAGAACTACTACCGTCCGATCTCCGAGAAAGTGGCAGCCAAGTATGCCGCCAACTTCCCGAAGGTGAAGCTGTTCACGATCGACGAGGCGTTCGGCGGCTGGGCCAAGGCGCAGAAGGCACACTTTGCCGACGGCGGTTCGTTTGACCAGGTGTACCAGCCTGGCAAGCGGTAATCCTGATGCCGGGGCGGTCCAGCTGCCCCGGCAGTCCTGAGGAAGGAGCCTGCGATGTCCGCTGTCCGCGCTGTCCCCGTCTTGCCATCCCGCATCGCCATGGGGCGATGTCCCGCCTGACCTGACTCTCCCCGCGCCTGATGTTCCGCATGCCGCTGATGCAAGCCGGCAGGGCGTCGTGCCGCCATCGAATTCGCTTTCCCCATCTTCAGGAACCTGACATGACCTCGCTCAACGCTTCGTTCAAACCAATCTCGCTGCGCCGGCGCCTGCTGCTTGGTGCGCTGGTGCTGGCCACCGGCCTGGTCTACGGACTGACGGCCACGCCGGCCGCCGCGCAGTCGCAAACCGTGAATCCGAAGCAACTGCGCATCGGTTATCAGAAGTACGGCACGCTGACGCTGCTCAAGGCACGCGGCACGCTGGAAAAGCGTCTTGCGCCGCAAGGCATCACCGTCAAATGGACCGAATTCCCGGCCGGCCCGCAATTGCTGGAAGGCCTCAACGTGGGGGCGATCGACTTCGGCACCGTGGGCGAGGCCCCGCCGATCTTCGCGCAGGCTGCCGGTGCGCAACTGGCCTATATCGGTAATGAGCCGCCGGCCCCTACCGCCGAGGCCATCGTCGTGCCCAAGGGCTCCACGCTGAAGAGCGTGGCTGAACTGAAGGGCAAGCGCGTGGCGCTGAACAAGGGTTCGAACGTTCACTACCTGCTGGTGAAACAGCTTGAGAAGGCGGGCGTGGCCTATGGCGACATCCAGCCCGTCTATCTGCCACCTGCCGACGCGCGCGCGGCCTTCGAGCGCGGTGCTGTCGATGCCTGGGTGATCTGGGACCCGTTCCTGGCCGCCGCCGAAAAGCAGCTTGGCGCGCGCGTGCTGGCCGATGGTCGCGATGCCGGCGGCAAGAACGTGGTCAGCAATCACCAGTTCTACCTGGCGTCGCGCCCCTATGCGAATGCCCGGCCCGACGTGGTCAACGTGATTCTGGACGAACTGTTCGCGCTCGGTCAGTGGGCCGAAAAGAACCCGAAGGAAGCAGCGCAGGTGCTGGTCAAGGAAACCGGCCTCGATACCAGTGTGCTGGACCTGGCCGTCTCGCGCTTCTCGTACGGCGCGAAGCCCGTCACGGCCGAGGTGCTGGCTGAACAGCAACGGATTGCCGATGCGTTCGTGACCCTGAAGCTGATTCCGAAGCCGATCAAGGTATCCGACGCCGCCTGGACGGCCCCTGCGTTGCCACAGCAGGCGCAACGCTGAACCCCCAATTCCAATTAGAGAGGCACGACATGCAAGTCTTCTGGTTCATCCCCACTCATGGCGACAGCCGTTACCTTGGCACGTCCGAAGGCGCGCGCGAAGTCAGCTTCGACTATCTGAAGCAGATCGCAGTGGCTGCCGATACGCTGGGCTATGAAGGCGTGCTGATTCCGACCGGCCGCTCGTGCGAGGACCCCTGGGTGGCCGCATCGGCGCTGGCCGCGGTCACGCAAAAGCTCAAGTTCCTGGTGGCGGTGCGGCCGGGCCTGATGACGCCAACGCTGGCCGCGCGCATGGCCGCCACCTTCGATCGCATTTCGGGTGGGCGACTGCTGGTGAACCTGGTGACTGGCGGCGACGTGGCCGAACTCGAAGGCGATGGCCTGTTTCTCGATCATGCCGAGCGCTACGAGGCCTCGTCCGAATTCATCCGGATCTGGCGCGACGTGCTGGCGGCGAGCCACGACAACGGCGAAATCAGCTTCGAAGGCAAGCACCTGACCGTCAAGGGTGCGCGCGTGCTGTATCCGCCGGTGCAGCGCCCGCATCCGCCGGTGTACTTCGGTGGGTCGTCGGCAGCCGCGCATGACCTGGCTGCCGAACAGGTGGAGAAGTACCTGACATGGGGCGAGCCGCCGGCCGAGGTGGCAAAGAAGATTGCCGATGTGCGTGCGCGCGCCGCGCAGCACGGCCGCAAGGTCAGCTTTGGCATCCGCCTTCACGTGATTGTGCGCGAGACCGAGGATGAGGCATGGGCCGCCGCGGAAAACCTGATCAGCCGGCTCGATGACGAGACCGTGGCGCGTGCGCAGGCGGTGTTCGCGAAGATGGATTCCGAAGGGCAGCGCCGCATGGCCGCGCTGCATGCCGGCGGCGCCAGGCGGACCCGCGAGGCGCTCGAGATCAGCCCGAACCTTTGGGCCGGCGTGGGCCTGGTGCGCGGCGGTGCCGGAACCGCACTGGTTGGCGATCCGAAGACCGTGGCCGCGCGCATCGAGGAATACGCATCGCTGGGCATCGACACCTTCATCTTCTCGGGCTACCCGCACCTGGAAGAGGCCTACCGTTTTGCCGAACTGGTGTTCCCGCTGCTGCCGCGCCAGGTGCGCGACAAGTTGCCGGGGCAAGTGCTGTCGGGCCCGTTTGGCGAAGTGATGGCCACGGGCATCGTGCCGCGCGCCTCGCAGAGTTAAGGAGACGAGTATGGCTGCTTCCGAACTGAAGTCGAAACGGAGCTTGGCACAGGCCATCGCGCCGTGGATCGTGCCCGTGCTGCTGATCGTGGTCTGGCAGGCGGCATCGCAGCTGGGCTGGTTGTCGAATCGCGTATTGCCCGCGCCGCTGGCCGTGGTGGAGGCCGCGTGGTCGCTCGCGGTGTCCGGCGAGTTGTGGCGCCATGTCTGGGTGAGCACATGGCGCGCGGTAGTGGGGCTGGCCGTCGGCGGCGGCCTGGGCCTGGTACTGGGCCTGCTGACCGGCACGTTCCGCACTGCCGCCACGCTGCTCGACAGCACGTTGCAGATGGTGCGCAACATTCCCACGCTGGCCCTGATTCCGCTGGTGATCCTGTGGTTCGGTATCGACGAGACCGCCAAGCTGTTCCTGGTAGCGCTTGGCGTGTTCTTCCCCGTGTACCTGAACACCTATCACGGCATTCGCGCGGTGGACCCGGGCCTGGTCGAGATGGCACGCAGCTATGGCCTGTCCGGCTGGCGCCTGTATCGCGAGGTGATCCTGCCGGGCGCGTTGCCGAACATTCTGGTAGGGGTGCGTTTTTCGCTGGGCCTGATGTGGGTGATCCTGATCGTGGCCGAGACCATCTCGGCGCAATCGGGGATCGGCTACATGACGATGAACGCGCGCGAATTCCTGCAGACCGATGTGGTGCTGGTGGGCATCCTGCTCTATGCGCTGCTGGGCAAACTGGCCGATGTGCTGTCGCGCACGCTGGAACGCTTCTGGCTGCGCTGGCATCCCGGCTACCAGACGGCCTGACCGGCAACCTGATCAGTAACCTCAGGAGAAAAAATCATGCAAACGCTTTTCCCGGTGGAACAGGCAGCGCAGGCGTGGCTCGAACGCGATCTCGCCCGGCGTGAGGCTGCGCGTCCCGAGGTACGTCCGGCGCGCGTGGAGGGTGGCATCGCGCTGCGCGTGCAGCAGGTGGTCAAGCGCTACAACGGCCGCGAGGTCTTGCACGGCATCGATCTGGAGGTCACGCCGGGCGAGTTCGTCGCCATCGTGGGTCGCAGCGGCTGCGGCAAAAGTACCTTGTTGCGGCTCGTGGCAGGACTGGAAGACACCGATGACGGCGCGATCACGCTCGACCAGCAAGCGGGCCGGGCGTTGCAGGAGAGCATCCGCGTGATGTTCCAGGATGCACGGCTGCTACCGTGGAAGCGTGTACTCGACAACGTGGCGCTGGGCCTGTCGCGCGAGCGCCGTGCCGATGCCGCCGCGGTGCTGGCCCAGGTGGGACTGGCCGAGCGCGCGGACGAATGGCCCGCGCGCCTGTCTGGCGGGCAACGGCAACGCGTGGCACTGGCGCGTGCGCTGGTACACCATCCGCGCCTGTTGCTGCTCGACGAGCCGCTGGGCGCGCTCGATGCATTGACGCGTATCGACATGCAGGCGCTGATTGAATCGCTGTGGCGCCGACTCGGTTTCACGGCGCTACTCGTCACACACGATGTGTCGGAGGCGATTGCGCTGGCCGACCGCGTGGTGCTGATCGAGGATGGCCGCATTGCGCTGGACCAGCGCGTACCGCTGGAACGGCCGCGCCAGCGCGGCGCGGCGGCGTTTGCGCAACTCGAGGACACGGTGCTGCGCCGCGTAATGCAGCAGCCATCGTTGCCCCCTTCGACATCAACGAAACTTCATGCCCCGGTTGCCGGAGAGCTCCTATCATGAGCAATCAGGCGATTGGCGCGTAACGACATGGAACAACCATGACCATTGCTGCCGCACTCGAACGCTATCTTGAAACACTGCCCCGTGAACCGGTGCCCGGCCGCGAGCTGTGGCGCGACGCGCGCGGGCAGGTGCAGGGCCAGTATTTCAACTGCTCGCTGACCAGCGCATTCGAACCGCTGGTGACGCTGGCCGGACGTGAGGTAGTGGCCCACGAGGGGTCGATCCGCACGTACGCCGAGGACGGCGTGGGGCTGGCCGCATGGAAGCTGTTCGCGATGGCGGCGGACGATGCGTCGCTGGTGTCGCTGGACCGCCTGTCGCGGCTGGTGCATGCAATGAACTACTTTGCGGCACATGGCGAGCACAAGCTCGTGCTCAATGTCCATAACCGCCTGCTGGCCGCGGTAGCCGACGATCATGGCGCGGCGTTCCGGCGCGCGCTGGAATCGCTGGGCCTGCCCGTGGACCGCTTCGTGATCCAGGTGCCGGCCAGCGCCAACGACGATCTGCCGTTGCTGCTGCACGTGGTGGGCAACTATCGGCGCAATGGCTTTGCCGTGAGCCTGCAGGCTTCCGATCCGGCCGAAGCCGGTGCCCTGATGGCGCATGCGTTGCCGGACTGGCTCAAGCTCGACATGCGCCGTACCTGGACCGACCGGCAACTGGCTGGCCTGCGCGCCAGTGCCGATGGTGCCGGCGTCACGCTGATCGGCCGGCGCCTGCAGAACGATGAAGTGGTCGAGCGTCTGCAGAACGCAGGCATTGCGTTGGGGCAGGGCGAGGCGGTGGCCGGCGGGCCGGTGCCCGCGCGTCAATTGCGCGGGCATGAAACGGCAGGCAGTACTCCATAAGGATGTGAATAACGAAGGGAAGACGGAGAAGGAGCGCGTATGGCGGCATCGACACTATCGGGCGGTTCCGCGCGGCTGGAAGTGCCGCGTGGCTTGCAGATCCTGACCGTTCCGGGGCTGCATGGCAGCGGCCCGGCACATTGGCAGAGCCGCTGGGAAGCGGCCTATCCGGACTGGCAACGAATCGAGCAACATGACTGGGGGCGTCCCAGCCTGCCGCTGTGGGCGGAGCGCGTTTCCGAAGGCGTGTCGCGGGCGTTGCGCGTGGCGTCGCGCGGGGCGGTGCTGGTGGCACACAGCTTCGGGTGCCTGGCCACGCTACGGCAGGCATCGCTCGACCCGGTGGGAATTGCCGGGGCCTTGCTGGTGGCGCCGGCCGATCCCGACAAGTTCGGCGTGGGTGCTTTGTTGCCGACATGGCGCTTGCCGTTCCCGACGGTTCTGGTCGCCAGCACCAACGATCCGTGGATGTCGCAACGCACCGCTTTCAGTTGGGGCACCTTATGGGGCAGCGAACTCGTCGATGCTGGCGCGCTCGGGCATATCAATGCCGACTCACGCCTCGACGACTGGTCGGCAGGGCAGGGCTTGCTCGCCGCTTTGCTGCAGCGGATCGACTCGAATGGCCGGATTCTGGCCATGGGTGACGGAACGGACACCTGGGAAGCGTCCGCAGAGGTGACGCAGTCCGCTCCATATATCTAAAACGTCTAAGAAAATTCGAAAAGATTCGTTTCACTTATAAGGGCGTATCTGCAAAATTTGTCTCGTACACCGGCGCCTTATGCGCCGGTTTCATAAAGACGAGACACGCATGCCTTCCACGATTTCCCTGGCGGACGCGCCCCCGCCGACGGCCGACGCCGCCCCACGGCGACCATTGCCCGCCAGCCAGCGCTTTACCGTGTTGCCGGGCTTCGGTCTGTCGCTGGGCTTCACGATCTTCTACCTGACGCTGATTGTCCTGATCCCGCTGTCGGCGGTGTTCCTGAAGACGTTCACGCTGAGCTGGGACGGCTTCTGGACGACCGTGAGCAACCCGCGCGTGGTGGCATCGCTGGAACTGAGCTTTGGCGCCTCGCTGGTCGCGGCCATCATCAATACCGTCTTCGGACTGATCGTGGCCTGGGTGCTGGTGCGCTACCGCTTCTTTGGCAAGCGGTTCATCGATGCGCTGGTCGACCTGCCGTTTGCCTTGCCCACCGCCGTGGCCGGTATCGCGCTGACGGCGCTGTTTGCCGGCAATGGCTGGATCGGCCGCTGGCTGGAACCGCACGGTATCAAGGTGGCTTTCACGCCGTTGGGGATCGTGGTGGCGCTGACCTTCATCGGCCTGCCGTTCGTGGTGCGCACGGTGCAACCGGTGCTCGAAGACGTGGAGCGTGAGCTCGAGGAAGCTGCCGCCAGCCTGGGTGCGTCGCGACTGCAGACGTTCTGGCGCGTGATCCTGCCGGCCATCCTGCCGGCGCTGCTGACCGGGTTTGCGTTGTCGTTTGCGCGGGCCACCGGCGAGTACGGCTCGGTGGTGTTTATCTCGGGCAACATGCCGATGGTTTCCGAAATTGCGCCGCTGATGATCTATTCGAAGCTGGAGCAGTACGACTACGCCGGTGCCACCGCCGTGGCCGTGGTGATGCTGGTGATCTCGTTCGCGCTGCTGTTGCTGATCAACCTGCTGCAAGCCTGGACGCGCCGCCACCAGACCGGTGCCCGCGCCGCGGCATTGCCCGATGCGAACCCGGAGGTGAACTGACATGGCCGGCGCAATTTCCCGTCTTGGCGCGCACGGCGCCGCGCATCCGCACGACGCCACCGGCGAATCGCCATGGGTGCGCTACACGCTGATCGGTGTGGCCGTGCTGTTTCTCGGGCTGTTCCTGTTCGTTCCGCTGGCTTCGGTGTTCTATGAAGCGTTGCGCAAGGGCGCCGACACTTACCTGGCGGCGCTGGTCGAGCCCGATGCCGTGGCGGCCATCCAGCTCACGCTGACCGTGGCGGCAATCGCGGTGCCGCTCAACCTGGTGTTTGGCGTGGCTGCGGCCTGGGCCATTGCCAAGTTCGATTTTCGCGGCAAGAACCTGCTGATCACGCTGATCGACCTGCCGTTCTCGGTGTCGCCGGTGATCTCGGGCCTGATCTACGTGCTGATGTTCGGCGCACAGGGCTGGTTCGGCCCGTGGCTCGAAGCGCATGACATCAAGATCATGTTCGCGGTGCCGGGCATCGTGCTGGCCACGATCTTCGTCACGTTCCCGTTCGTGGCGCGCGAGCTGATCCCGCTGATGCAGGCGCAGGGCAGCGAGGAAGAGGAGGCCGCGATCGTGCTGGGCGCATCGGGCTGGCAGACCTTCTGGCATGTCACGTTGCCGAATATCCGCTGGGGCCTGCTGTATGGCGTGATTCTCTGCAATGCGCGCGCAATGGGCGAATTCGGCGCCGTGTCGGTGGTGTCGGGCCATATCCGCGGCCTGACCAACACGATGCCGCTGCACGTGGAAATTCTTTACAACGAATACAACTTCGCGGCCGCGTTCGCGGTGGCGTCACTGCTGACGCTGCTGGCGCTGGTCACGCTCGGTATCAAGACGCTGGTCGAGATTCGCGCCAGCAAGGAACATGCAACGCAAGGGCAGCCATCATGAGCATTCAGGTTCGTAACGTGCACAAGCAGTTCGGCGACTTCGTGGCGCTCGATGACGTCTCGCTGGATTTCGCCGAAGGTGAACTGACCGCGCTGCTGGGGCCATCCGGCTGCGGCAAGACCACGCTGCTGCGAATCATCGCCGGCCTGGAACGTGCCGATGCGGGGCAGGTCGTGCTGGCCGGGCGCGATGCGTCGACGCAGCACGTGCGCCAGCGCAACGTGGGCTTCGTGTTCCAGCATTACGCGCTGTTCAAGCACATGACCGTGTTCGAGAACGTGGCCTTCGGCTTGCGCGTGAAGCCGCGCGCCGAGCGCCCGTCGGAAGAGAAGATCCGCGAGAAGGTGAAGTCGCTGCTCGAACTCGTGCAGCTCGACTGGTTGGGCGACCGCTACCCGACGCAACTGTCGGGCGGCCAGCGCCAGCGTATCGCACTGGCCCGCGCGCTGGCGGTGGAGCCGCGCGTGCTGCTGCTGGACGAGCCGTTTGGCGCGCTCGATGCCAAGGTGCGCAAGGAACTGCGCCGCTGGCTGCGCCGCCTGCATGACGAACTGCATGTGACCAGCGTGTTCGTCACGCACGACCAGGAAGAAGCGCTTGAAGTGGCCGACCAGGTGGTGCTGATGAACCGCGGCAGCGTGGAGCAGTTCGGCACCCCCGAAGCGGTCTACAACCACCCCGCCACGCCATTCGTATTCGGCTTCCTGGGCAATGTGAACCTGTTCCATGGCCGGCTTGAAGTGGGCGACAGCGGCGGCCTGCTGCATACCGGCGATTCGGTCCTGCCGGTGATTGGCAGCGGCCACGAGACGGCCGGCGACGCGGTGGCGTATGTGCGCCCGCATGACCTGGAACTGGAACGTTATGCACCGGGCACCGACGGTATCGCCGTGACACTGCGCCGTGCGCTGACGCTGGGTCCGGTGGCCCAGCTCGAACTGGAACGCGAAGACAACCAGGATGTGATCGAAGTGGCGCTGCCGCTCGAACGCTTCCGCCATCAGGGTTTCCGCGAAGGCGAACTGCTCGCGGTGCGTCCGCGCCAGTTGCGGGTCTTCAACCGGGGCCAGACAACTACACAAGAACAGGGGGCGGCACGATGAATTTCCAGCAACTGCGATCGATTCGCGAGGCGGTGCGCCGCCAGTTCAATCTGACCGAAGTGGCCAACGCGCTGTACACCTCGCAACCGGGCGTGTCGCGCCAGATCCGTGAGCTCGAGGAAGAACTCGGCGTGGAGATTTTCGAGCGCTACGGCAAGCGCCTGACCGGGCTGACCGAGCCGGGGCGTGAGATCGTCAGGATCGTCGAGCGTCTGTTGCTCGAGGCCGAGAACCTGCGCCAGGCCGGCGACGAGTTCGCGGGTCGCCATACCGGTCGCCTGACCGTGGCCACGACCCACACGCAGGCACGCTATGCGTTGCCGAAAGTCGTGCAAAGCTTCCGGCGCGAGTATCCGCACGTGACGCTGGCGCTGCAGGAAGCGTCGCCATCGCACATCGTTGAGCTGCTGCTGACGGGGCAGGCCGATATCGGTATCGCCACCGAGGCCGTGGCCAACGAGGCGGGGCTGACGTCGTTCGAGGCCTACAGCTGGCAGCACGTGATCGTGGTATCGCCCGAGCACCCGCTGACGCGGCTGCCCGAGCCCACGCTCGAAGACCTGAGCAACTTCCCGATCATCACCTACGACGCGGGTTTTACGGGCCGCCGCAAGATCGATGGCGCGTTTGCCGAGGCGGGGCTGCAGCCCGAAATCGTGCTGACCGCGATGGACGCCGACGTGATCAAGACCTATGCGGAACTCGATCTCGGCGTGGGCATCATTGCGTCGATGGCCTACGACGCACGCAAGGATGCCGGCCTGGTGCAGATCAAGGCCGACCATCTGTTCTCGCCCAACACCACCAGCGTGGCCGTGCGGCGTGGCGCCTACCTGCGTGGTTATGCGCATGCGTTCATCAACATGTTCGCCCCGCACCTGTCACGGGACACCGTGTCGACCGCACTGGCCGAGGCGTCGAGCCGACTGGCCGTGGCCGCCTGAGCGCCACTCAGACAGGACCGGGCCGGTTGTCAAACGCGCGTTCCAGCGCGCGTGGCCCCTTCCGGTCCGGGCCCTGAACCTCTCGCGCCGTCTGCCGCCGGTTCGTCGCACGACGCTTTCCTCCCGCGCCGGTCCGGCGTAAAGTGCCCTTCAACGCAGCTACCCGGGTCCGACCGAATGCCCGGGATGCTGCTTGTGCTGCAGTGCATCACAGATTTGCACGCGGATTGTGGAGCAGAAGGAGGGAGAACCCATGCGCATGTCATGCGCGGTGCCGTCGCGGCTCAATATTCTGGCGCGAGACCTGCTGTTCGTGGTCTGCATGAACACGGTCATCGCCGTCAGCCTCAACTATGGCTTCCAGACCGGCGGAACGCTGGTGCAGAACTTTGTCTACAGCCAGCTGATCGGGCTGTCGATCTGGATGCTGATCGACATTCCACGCGTGCTGATCTGGTGGAACGACCGTCCGCGCCGCTGGCCATTCATGTGCCTGGCCGTGGTGGCGGTGCCGCTGGGCGTGGTGCTGGGCAGCTGGGCCACGCGCGAACTGCTGAGCCTGCCCGAGAAGTCCGCCGCGGCCACTGGCGACATGCTGCGTATGTGCCTGATCGTCGGGATGCTGGCCTCGGCGAGCATGATCTATTTCTACTGGTCGCGCGAGAAACTCGCCTACCTCGAACGCCAGGCCGCGCTGGACGCCTTGCAGCGCGAGGAAGCCGAAAAGCAACTGGTGCGCGCCCAGTTGATGGCGCTGCAGGCGCAGATCGAGCCGCACTTCCTGTTCAATTCGCTGGCCAACCTCGATGGGCTGATTGCCACCGACCCGCGCGCGGCACGCCAGTTGCTGCAGCGCCTGATCGGTTTCCTGCGCATGTCGCTGTCGCACACACGCGCCGAGCATTGCACGCTGGCGCAGGAATTCGAACTGCTGCGCAGCTACCTCGACATCCAGGGCATGCGATTTGGCGCGCGGCTCGAGTACGAGATCGATTTGCCGCGGGCGCTGGCCGAGGCCGAGATTCCGCCGATGCTGATCCAGCCACTGGTGGAGAATGCCGTGACACACGGTATCGAACCCTGCATGCGCGGCGGCAAGATACTGCTTTCCGCACGTGAAACCGGCGATGGCAACCTGGAGGTCAGCATTACCGACACCGGGGTGGGCTTCTGCCAGGGTGGCAAGGGCGGTTCGGGTCTGGGCCTGACCCATGTACGCGAGCGACTGGCGCGCATCTTTGGAGCGGCGGCGTCGATGCAGATGGAAGAGAACACGCCACGCGGCGTGGTGGTACGGTTGACCTTGCCGCTGACGCGCAGCAATGATCCGACCTTCGCGCCAATGCACAGCAGCCCCGACCATCGCCCACCGGTACCTGCCACCACCGTTGCTGCCGCGATTTCACGCACCTGACCGCCAGCCCCTGGCATACGCCCCTCATGTCCCCAACCTTGCTGATCGCCGATGACGAGCTGCTGCTCGCACGCGTGCTCGAATCCGAACTGAAAGCCCTGTGGCCCGAGGCCACGATCGTCTCCGTGGTGCACGACGGCATGGCGGCGCTCGATGCTGCGCGCGAGCACCAGCCCGATGTGGCCTTTCTCGATATCCGCATGCCGGGCATGAGCGGCATGGACGTGGCGCGCGAGCTGATCGAATTCGACCGTCCGCCGCTGGTGGTATTTGTCACGGCCTATGATCAGTTCGCACTGGAAGCATTCGAGCGTGCGGCGGTCGACTATGTGCTCAAGCCGGTGCAGCACGAGCGGCTCGAAGCCACGGTGGCGCGGCTCAAGGCGCGCATGGAGCTCAAGACTGGCGAGGACGATGACGATGCGGAAGCCGATATCGGCACGATGGTCGACACCGACCGGCTCGCACAACTGCTGCAACGGCTCGAATCGCTTGAACGGCCGGCAGCGGCGCGGGGCCAGTACCTGCGCTTTATCAAGGCGCTGGTGGGGCAGGAGGTACGCATCATTCCCGTCGACGAGGTGGTCTACCTCGAGGCGACCGACAAGTACGTCAATGTGGTGGCCACCAGCGGCGCGGCCCTGATCCGCACCAGCCTGCGCGAACTGACCCAGCAGCTTGATCCGGACCGGTTCTGGCAGATCCATCGCGGTACCGTGGTCAATATCGATTGCGTGGCCAGTGCGGTGAACCAGTCGTTGGGACGCCTGTCGCTGAAACTGCGCGATCGCCCCGAGTCACTGCCGGTTGCCAGGCAGTATGCGCACCTGTTCAAGCAGATGTAGCGCAGCAAGACGCGCACGTAATCCACTACCATAGGCACTTTGCAAATGACGGGAATGCGCACGATGCTGCGAGTGTTTGTCTATGGCACGTTGCGTGCCGGCGAAGTCAACGATCTGAACCGTGCGGCCGAGCGTCACGGTATCGAGGCCCCGACGCTGGTCGGGACCGGCACCATCGCGGGCCGCCTGTATGACTTCGGCACGTATCCGGGCTTCGTACTGGACGCGGCGGCTGGCGCCGTGATCGGCGATATCTACGAGATTCCCGATGCCTTGCTGCCGGTGCTGGACGAGATCGAGGAAGTCTATCCGGGGCAGGCCACGCTGTTTGTTCGCGAATCCCGGCCGGTGATGCGCGATGGCGCGCCGCTGGACTGCCTGCTATACCCGGTAGCGGACAGCGCGGTGGCCGGGCTCGCACGCATCGACAGCGGTGACTGGGTGGCTTACCGCCAGGCACGCGATACCGCTGCGGCGGCCTGATCCCCCCGTTTTTCCCCGCTTCACCTCCCTCCTGTTTTTTCCCCGCCCGGTTTTCTTGTCGATGCGCCTTGGCTGCCAGCCAGGGCGCGGCTTCGTCTCGCCTGCTTCATGTTACCCCTGAGGCTGCCAATTTTTCACGATGCGGAATGTTGTTTTGATGCGCAAAAATCCTTGGGTGCGGGGCACAAGCGGCATTTCTCATGATGAAAGACCACGTGCCGTATCGTGAAATGAGCTGCGTAACTAGTTGAATTTGAATAATAAAAAAACCGTAATTCATTTACATTCGGCGCTTGTTGCGACGCGGCAGCCTTCTCTACACTCTTATATAAGACACATGACCTTGGCGCCAAAAAGCGGCGCTACGATGCCCCGGACACAGCGCCGGGCGGTGTCACAGATTTCCACGCCAAATCCGCAATAGTTATCGGGAGTGCGAACATGACGACGCGCCAACAACAGATCGACGCCCTGCAGAAGGACTGGGACACCAATCCGCGCTGGAAAGGCGTGCAGCGCAACTTCACCGCTGAAGACGTCGTGCGCCTGCGCGGTTCGGTTCACATCGAGCATTCGCTGGCCCGCCGCGGCGCCGAGAAGCTCTGGCATCTGCTCAATACCGAGCCGTTCGTCAACACGCTGGGCGCGCTGACCGGCAACCAGGCCATGCAACAGGTCAAGGCCGGGCTGAAGGCGATCTACCTGTCGGGCTGGCAAGTTGCCGGCGACGCGAACCTGGCCGGCGAGATGTATCCCGACCAGTCGCTGTATCCGGCCAACTCGGTGCCGATGGTCGTCAAGCGCATCAACAACACGTTCCAGCGTGCCGACCAGATCCAGTGGAGCGAAGGCACCGGCGATACCGACTTCTTCGCCCCGATCGTGGCCGATGCCGAAGCCGGTTTCGGCGGCGTGCTGAATGCGTTCGAACTGATGAAGTCGATGATCGAGGCGGGCGCCGCGGGCGTGCACTTCGAAGACCAGCTGGCTTCGGTCAAGAAGTGCGGCCATATGGGCGGCAAGGTGCTGGTGCCGACCCGCGAGGCGGTGGCCAAGCTGACCGCCGCACGTCTGGCTGCCGATGTGTCGGGCGTGCCGACCCTGGTGATTGCCCGTACCGATGCCGAAGCCGCCGACCTGCTGACCTCGGACGTCGATGAGCGCGACCAGCCGTTCCTGACCGGCGAGCGCACCGTGGAAGGTTTTTACCGTACCCGACCCGGCATCGAGCAATCGATTGCCCGTGCGCTGGCATATGCCGAAGTGGCCGACCTTGTATGGTGCGAAACCGGCAAGCCGGACCTGGAGTTTGCGAAGAAGTTTGCCGACGCCGTGCACGCCAAATTCCCGGGCAAGATGCTGGCCTACAACTGCTCGCCGTCGTTCAACTGGAAGAAGAACCTCGACGACGCCACGATTGCCAAGTTCCAGCGCGAACTCGGCGCCATGGGCTACAAGTTCCAGTTCATCACGCTGGCGGGCTTCCATTCGCTCAACTACTCGATGTTCAACCTGGCCTACGGCTACGCCCGCAACCAGATGTCGGCCTTCGTGGAGTTGCAGGAATCGGAATTCGCCGCTGCCGAGAAGGGCTTCACCGCCGTCAAGCACCAGCGCGAAGTGGGCACCGGTTACTTCGACGCCGTGACGCAGACCATCGAAGGCGGCCAGTCGTCGACGACCGCGCTCAAGGGCTCGACCGAAGACGAACAGTTCTTCGACAAGAAGGTGGCCTGAGCCTTCGGGTAGGGAAGGAAAATTCGGGGACGGCGCGCGACCATCGCGCCGTCAGTTTGGCACCGCGCCGCACGATCTGCGGCGCGGTTTTTTAAGGGCGCTTATCGATAGACGATTACTGGAATATCCGTATGCGTTAGGACCTTCTGGGTTTCGCTGCCTAGCAGCAGGCCCGAGAGGCCGCGTCGGCCGTGCGACGCCATGAAGATCACGTCGGCGCCATGACGCTCTGCCGCGTCGATGATGCCGAGGTATGGCACCGCGAAGGTGGTCATGTCCGCGTCGAACGGCAGGCCCGCGGCCACTGCGGCGGCCTCGATTTCCTTCAAGTACAGCCTGGCCTGGTTCTCGATACGTTCCTTGAACGCCTGCGGGGCCTCGACCACGATCTCGCTGAAGGGCGTATACGGATACTCCTCTAGACAGACGTAGGCGGTGACGCGTGCACCAATCACCTTGGCAAGTTCCAGGCCGCCATCAATGGCTTTCTTGGACAGCTCGGAACCGTCGGTGGGTAGCAGGATGTGCTTGAACATACCGGACCTCCTTTCACGAGTGGGGCAGGTGGCAGGCCGGACCTGCGCCTGTCTGACTTGATTGTAGTCAGTGTGCAGTCTGCGTCATTGCGAAATATCAAGGTTGTGCGATTGCGCACGGATTTGAACTGGTGAGTTGGATCAGGCAACCACGGCATGGACTTCGGCGGCAGCACTGCTCGGGGCCTGTTCCGCGCGGCGCCAGTAGGCCGGATTGCCATAGGTGTTCTTGAGATGGTCGATAAACAGGCGCACGCGCAGCGGCAGGTGTTTGCGCTGCGGGAATACGGCGTGGATGCCGATTGGCGGCGCCTGGAATTCGTCGAGCACGGTCACCAGGCGGCCGCTGACGATTTCCTGGCCGACTTCCCACCAGGAACGCCAGGCCAGGCCGTGGCCCTGCAGGCACCAGGCATGGAGCACGGCGCCGTCGGTGCACTCCATGGTGCCGCCCACCTTGACGGTGACGGTACGGTTGTCCTGCTGGAACACCCAGCCGCGCTGCACGTTGGCGCTGGCACCGAAGGCCAGGCAGTTGTGGCGCGCCAGGTCTTCGGGAAGTTGCGGCGTGCCGGCACGCGCCAGGTATTCGGGCGAGGCCACCACGACGCGGCGGTTCTCGGCCAGGCGGATCGAGACCAGGCTCGAATCGGGCAGGTCGCCAAGGCGGATCGCGCAGTCGAAGCCCTCGTTGACGAGGTCGACCACGCGATCGGAAAGATCGAGCGTGAGCGTCACGTCGGGGTGGGATTCAATGAACAGTGGTACCAGTGGTGCCACATGCTTGCGGCCAAAGCCGGCGGGTGCCGTGATACGCAGGTGGCCGCTGGCCTTGACGCCGCCGGCGGAGACGCTGGCTTCGGCATTGTGGAGGTCGTTGAGGATGCGCTGGCAGTCTTCCAGGAACGCGGAGCCTTCGAACGTCAACGTGATCTTGCGCGTGGTGCGCACCAGCAACTTGACGCCGAGGCGCTCTTCCAGTGCGTCGATGCGGCGCCCGATGATGGCCGGTGCGACACCTTCGGCGGCAGCGGCGGCGGACAGGCTGCCACGTGATGCGACCGATACAAAAGTCTCCAGTTGCTTGAAGTGGTCCACGGATGTTCGCTTGTCTGTACACAAGTCTTGATGAGAATGGCCAAGATTAGTAGTGCAAAAGTAAAAGATCAAGTGACCGTGTGCGGCTTTGCCGCACTGCAACGTCTCTCTACAATTCGATGCATTCAATCGTGTACAGGTCCATTCAGTCTCTGGCGTGCTTAGATGAACAAGATTCGCGCAGTCGTTTTCGATGCCTACGGCACGCTGTTCGACGTGTACTCGGTCACCGCGCGTGCGGAGCAACTGTTCCCTGGAAAGGGCGAGGCGCTGGCGCTGCTGTGGCGCGAACGGCAGATCGACTACACGCGGCTGCGTTCGCTGGCGGCGCCCGACGGCGCCCGCTACAAGCCGTTCTGGGACATCACGATCGACGCGCTGCGCTATGCGGCGGAGCGTCTGGCGCTGAAGCTGGACGACACCACGCAGGCGCAGCTGCTCAAGGAGTACGCATGCCTGTCGGCGTTTCCGGAGAACCTGGGCGCGCTCAAGCGGCTGCGCCGCGCGGAACTGCCGCTGGGCATCCTGTCGAACGGCAATCCGGAAATGCTCGACATCGCGGTCAAGAGCGCCGGCATGCATGGATTGTTCGACCACGTGCTGTCGGTGGATGCCGTGAAACAGTACAAGACGGCACCGGCAGCCTACGCACTGGGTCCGCAAGCGTTCAATGTGCCGGCAAGCGAGATCCTGTTTGTCTCGTCGAATTGCTGGGACGCGTGCGGGGCCACCTGGTATGGCTACACCACTTTCTGGATCAACCGTGCCGGGCATCCGGTGGAGCGCCTCGACGTGGCGCCCACCGGTACCGGGCATGACATGAACGACCTGCTCGCGTTCGTGGCCGCATCTGGCGCCACGGTCTGACGCGTCAGGCTACCCCTCAACACACCATCGCACCTACAGGAGAAGACTGATGGCTATCACGCTGCCCTCGGGCATGAAGATTACCGGCGAGATCCTGCCGGCATACGAAGACATCCTCACGCCGGAAGCCCTGGCCCTGGTCGACAAGCTGCATCGCGCCTTCGAGCCGCGCCGCCAGGAACTGCTGGCCGCGCGCGTGGAACGCGCCAAGCGCCTGGACGCCGGCGAGATCCCCGACTTCCTGCCCGAAACGAAGAGTGTCCGTGAAGGCGACTGGAAGGTAGCCCCGGTGCCCAAGGCGCTGGAATGCCGCCGCGTGGAAATCACCGGCCCGGTCGAAGCCAAGATGGTGATCAACGCCTTCAATTCGGGCGCTGACAGCTACATGACCGACTTCGAGGACTCCAACACCCCGAACTGGCACAACCAGTTGCAGGGTCAGGTGAACCTGAAGGCCGCGGTGCGCCGCACGCTGACGCTGGACAGCAACGGCAAGCACTACAAGCTCAACGACAAGATCGCCACGCTGCAGGTGCGTCCGCGCGGCTGGCACCTTGACGAAAAGCACGTCACGATCGACGGCAAGCGTGTGTCGGGCGGCATCTTCGATTTCGCGCTGTTCCTGTTCCATAACGCCAAGGAGCAGATCGCTCGCGGCGATGGCCCGTTCTTCTACCTGCCGAAGATGGAAAGCCATCTGGAAGCGCGCCTGTGGAACGATGTCTTCGTGATGGCGCAGAAGGAAGTGGGCCTGCCGCAAGGCACGGTCAAGGCCACGGTGCTGATCGAGACGATCCTGGCCGCGTTCGAAATGGAAGAAATCCTGTACGAACTGCGTGACCACAGCGCTGGCCTGAACGCCGGCCGCTGGGACTACATCTTCTCGTGCATCAAGAAGTTCAAGGTGGACAAGAACTTCTGCCTGGCCGACCGCGCCAAGGTGACGATGACCGCGCCGTTCATGCGTTCGTACGCGCTGCTGCTGCTGAAGACCTGCCACAAGCGCGGCGCGCCCGCCATTGGCGGCATGAGCGCGCTGATCCCGATCAAGAACGATCCGGAAAAGAACGCCATCGCCATGGAAGGCATCATCAGCGACAAGCGCCGTGACGCTACCGATGGCTACGATGGCGGCTGGGTGGCCCACCCGGGCCTGGTGGAGCCGGCAATGAAGGAATTCGTGGCCGTGCTGGGCGACAAGCCCAACCAGTTCGGCAAGCAACGTCCGGATGTGGAAGTGAAGGGCGCCGACCTGCTCGATTTCAAGCCGGAAGCCCCGATCACCGAGCACGGCCTGCGCATGAACATCAACGTCGGCATCCACTACCTGGGTTCCTGGCTGGCCGGCAACGGTTGCGTGCCGATCCACAACCTGATGGAAGACGCCGCTACCGCCGAGATCTCGCGCTCGCAGGTGTGGCAATGGATCCGCTCGCCGAAGGGCAAGCTCGAAGACGGCCGCAAGGTAACCGCCGAACTCGTGCGCGCGCTGATTCCGGAAGAACTGGCCAAGGTCAAGGAAGTGGCGGGCAACGGCGCAACCTATGACCGTGCTGCGCAGATTTTCGAGCAGATGTCGACTTCGGAAGACTTTGCCGAATTCCTGACGCTGCCGCTGTACGAGGAAGTCTGAGGGTAGATGCTGTCTTGCTCCCCTCGCCCGCATGGCGGGCGAGGGGAGCCGTGTCTTCAGCTTTGGTTGGGCATTCCGTACCCTTCGCCCTTCCACTCGATGAAACACAGGCCGTGCCCGAACGGGTCCGACAGCATGGCCTGGCGGCCCCAGTCGAACTCGCGTGGCCAGTCCTCCAGTTCGGCGCCTGCCTCGAGCGCCCGCTCGATGGCCGGTTCCAGTGCCTCGACCACGAAATCGAGATGCACCGGGGTCCAATGCCTGGCGTAGTCGCGCCGGGAATCAGTTCGCGTGGTCGCCACCGTCCCGGGTGCCTTGGCCAGCAGATAGATCGGTGCACAGGCACCGTGCAATTCGGCCACCGTGCCGTCGAACAGCCTGCGGCCGAGCCGCAACCCCAATCCTGCCTCATAGAAGCCGATGCCACGTTCCAGGTCATCGACGTCGATGTTTATTAACAACTCCATGCCTGCCTCCTGAGCGTTCGTCCGGCGTGTGCGCTGCGCAGCCGCTCCTGACGACTCCTGACGCTGGCTGGACACCGGGCAGGCATTGTGCGCCCGCGCTCCTGACAGCCGCTGTCAGGAGTGATGTGGAGTAGCCCACCCGAAACGGCCGACAACGACTGGCCCGGAGGGCTCATAATATGGCCATTCATGATTGGGAGATTCAAGTTGCGCTTCGAACACCTGGTGGAAATCAATGACCCAGGCAGCCCCGCACTGGAACCGCTGACCGCGGAACAACTCTGGCAGGGGCTTGTTTTGCGGGCGGAGTCGCCCGAGCTGTTCGTGCTCGGGCTGGATCGCGCCGAGATCGTCGAGCGCGGCGATGGCTGGATCGGGCGCGTGCTGCATTTCGGCAAGGCCAGTGTGCGGGATCGCGTGGTCTACGAACCGCGCAGCGCCGTGCGCTATGAAACCGCCGCCACGGCCGAGCATGCTGGCGGCACGTTGTCGATGATCATCGAGACACCTACGCCCAGCGCGCTGCTGGTGCGCTTCATCTACGAGACCACGTTGCCAAACGTTGACGAGACCGGCGACGACCGCTATGCGGAAATCGTCAAGTCCGCCTATCACGAGGCGGACCTCGACACCGTGCGCAAGATCCGCGAAATCGCTGCCACGGGGCAGCTCGGGTGAACCGCCCGTCCACTGCGCCGGCACGTACCGGTAGCGGGGATTCTCAGGGAGGAGGCGGCTCGGGCGGATCCGGGCCGAACGACCCGTCCGGCAAGCGGGGCGGGCCCACGCGCGCGGAGTTGCGGGCGCGTTATGGTGACCGGCTGCGCTGGCTGATCCTGGTCACGCTGATGCTCGGGACGATGTCGTCGATCATGTCGTCGACGATCGTCAACGTGGCCATTCCGGACCTGAGCCGCCATTTTGCATTGGGCCAGGAGCGCGCCCAGTGGGTGGCGGCCAGCTTCATGATTGCCATGACGCTGTCGATGCTGCTCACCCCGTGGCTGCTGAACCGCTACGGCCTGCGGCGTACCTTTATAGGCGCGCTGGTGCTGCTCGGTTCCGGTGGCCTGATCGGCGGCTTCTCCCCAACCTTTGGCGTGATGCTGGCCATGCGAGCGGCCGAGGGTGTTGCCGCGGGCATCATGCAGCCGCTACCCAATATCTTCATCCTGCGCGTGTTCGAAGAGCGCGAGCAGGGCAAGGCGCTGTCGCTGTTCGGATTCGGGGTGGTGCTGGCGCCGGCCATCGGGCCGAGCCTCGGCGGTTTTCTGGTCGAACTGTTTGGCTGGCGCTCGATCTTCTTTGTGGTGGTGCCGCTGACCCTGGCCGGGCTGTGGATGGCGCGTCGCTACATGGCGGTGGATTCGGCCATGATGGGCGAGCGCAAGCCGTTGGACTGGCGCGGCCTGGCGCTGGTGGGCGTGGCCACGGTAAGCCTGCTCAACGGACTGGTGGAGATGCGCAACAGCGTGGGCGAAGGGCTCGGGCTGGCAGCCTTCGGCGTGGTCATGCTGGCGGGCTTCGTGGCCTGGCAACTGCGCGCGCCCGACCCGCTGATGAACTTGCGCTTGTACAGCTATCGGCAATTTTCGGCTGGCGCGATCGTGGCGTTCATCTATGGGGCAGGCTTGTTTGGTTCCACCTATCTGCTGCCGGTCTATATGCAGATGGCGCTGGCCTATACGCCGTCGGCGGCCGGCATCGTGCTGATGCCGGCGGGTATCGCGCTGGCCGTGACGATCGCCGTGGCGGGCCGCCTGACCAATCGCATCCCGCCGCACCGGCTGGTGTCATTCGGACTGGCGCTGCTGGCGGGGTCATTCCTGCTGATGGCCACCGGGTCGATGGCCACACCATACCTGCTGCTGGTGTTGTACGCGGTAATCGGGCGGATCGGACTTGGCTGCGTCCTGCCGTCGCTGACGCTGGGTTCGATGCGGGGCATCGATTTCTCGCTGATCGCACAAGGTTCCAGTTGCATCAATTTCCTGCGGCAACTGGGCGGGGCGATTGGCGTGAGCCTGGCCGGCGTGGGCTTGCAGTGGCGCCTGGCCGAGCACGGCGCGGTGCTGGGCCAGGGCGGCGATGCGGCGGCACAGGCCGCGCGCATCCATGCGTTCGATGAAACGTTCCTGGCCGTGGGCGTGGTGATCGCCACGGCCATCCTGGCCGCGTGGCGGATTCGCCCGCGGCCGGTGCCGCAAGGCTGATCAGCTGGCGTTGCCCGCCAGCAGGTCGCCTACCAGTTCGATGTACTTCTGCCTGGCGTCGTCCTGGCTGGTGCCCTTGAGCGCCTCCCAGGCTTCGAACTTGTAGCGGCCGACGAAATCCGTCATGCCGGGCTTGTCGCCATGGGCATCGCCCTCCGCTCCCTGCTTGTACAGCGCATAGAGGCGCAGCAGCGTCATGTTGTTGGGGCGTTCGGACAGTGTCTTGACGTCGATTTGAGCCTGGTCGAAACGGGCCTGCAGGTCGCTCATGGTGTCTCCGGGGTGGCAAGTCGATAACAGTGCCGATGATACGCGGCACACTGGTCCGTTTCGGTGCAAAAAAACCGAGGAAGCTTTCGGTTGCACTGCCGCTGCAAGGGCGTGGTGCGTGCCGTTGCCAATACAGCTTTGCCCCGGCAACGGATACAATCGCTGCCATGTCCTGGATTCTTGCTGTCGAGACCTCCACTGAGTGGTGTTCCGTCGCACTCGGCCGCGCCGGCCCTGATGGCGCCATCGAGTGTTTCTCCCGCCATGAGCACACGGGCGCGCGTTCGTCGTCGCGTGTGCTGCCCGCCGCCGGCGAAGTACTGGCCGAAGCCGGTATTCGCCTGTCGGACTGTGCCGCCGTTGCGTTTGGCGCTGGCCCTGGTTCGTTTACCGGCCTGCGCACCGCGTGCGGCGTGGCGCAGGGCCTCGCGTTCGGCGCCGAACTGCCTGTCATTCCCGTCAACGTGCTGATGGCATGCGCCGAAAGTGCGCGTGCCGGCACGCCTGCGCTGCCGCCCGGTACCTCGGTACTGGTCGCGCTCGATGCGCGCATGGATCAGGCCTATGCCGCCACGTTCCGCTGGGATGCTGCCGCGGGCGAATGGCTGATGGACGTTGCCATGCACGTTGATGCGCCCGAAGCCATTGCCGCGCCTGAGGGCGATTTCTGGCTGGCCGGTAATGCCGCAACGGTTTTCGGGGAACGCCTGGCCGTCGCGGCACGCGCCGCGCGCGTAATACCCGAAGCCATGCCCGATGCCCGCGCCATGGTGACGATCGGCCTGCGCGCGCTGGCGCGGGGCGAGACTGTCAATGCCGCCGATGCAATGCCGATCTACGTACGCGACAAGGTCGCCCAGACCATTGTCGAGCGTGAAGCAGTGGCGGCCGCCAAGGCGGCAGCGCTGGCTGCACAGGGAGATGCCGCATGAGCGCCGCGTTGATGCCGGAATCGTCCGAGCGCCCCGAGTGGCCGGCGGTACCGGTGATGCCGGTGCTACCGCGCGGCTGGGCGCTCGACCATATGAGCGCACTCGACCTGCAGGCCGTGGCCGAGATCGAGCAACGTGCCTATAGCCATCCGTGGACACGTGGCAATTTTGAGAACTCACTCAAGGCCGGACATTTTGGCCTGACGCTGCGCGATCCGTCGGCCGCGCTGGTCGGGTACGCGATGCTGATGCCCGTGGTCGACGAGATGCATCTGCTCAATATCACGGTCGAGCCGTTGCTGCAGCGTCGTGGCTATGGGCGGCTGATGCTGGCCATCGCGCTGGCCACCTCGCATGCCCATCGCCTGCATACGATGCTGCTCGAGGTTCGGCCGTCGAATCTGGGCGCGCTCGCGTTGTACGTCGAAGCCGGGTTTGCCGAGATTGGCCGCCGCAAGGGGTACTACCCGGCCACGGCGCTGGGGCGCGAGGACGCGCTGGTGCTACGCCGGGTCTGGCCGGCAACCGATGGCGGAGATCCGCAATGAGCCGTCGCGCGATGTTTCTCGAGGTGCTGGGCATCCCGGCCGAGTGGGTGCCGCGCCATGCCCTGGCGGTCGAGGTTGCCGCGCAGGCCGATGCGGTCGCCGTGGTCGACCAGCCGGTCGCCCTGGTCCAGGACGTGGCTGAAGTCGCTGAAGTCGCTGAAGTCGCCGAGATTGCCGAGGTTGCCGTTGAAGCGCCGAGGATCATCGATGCGCCGGCGGCCCGGGCCGACCAACCGGTCGAGGTCATCGCCGAGCCCGATGCGCAAGCCGTTGCACAAGCGGATCTTGCGGATCTGACCGATCTGGCGGAAACCGTCGAGGCGTTCGATGCGCCCGATCCGGGGCGTCCGGCAGCGCCGGTGCCGGTGCGGCCAGTGGAGCAGGCCGGTCGCGAGGCCGCGATCGCGGAGATGGCGTGGCCGGTGCTTGCCGACAGCGTGGCCGCCTGCACGGCCTGTGGCCTGTGCAACACGCGCACCAATACCGTGTTCGGCGTGGGTGACCAGCAGGCCGAATGGATGCTGGTTGGCGAAGCCCCAGGCGAGAATGAAGACCTGCAGGGCGAGCCATTCGTCGGCCAGGCAGGAAAGCTGCTCGACAACATGCTCGGCGCGCTCGGACTGGCGCGCGGCCGCAATGTCTATATCGCCAACGTGCTCAAGTGCCGTCCGCCGGGCAACCGCAATCCCGAGCCCGACGAGGTGGCGCAGTGCGAGCCCTACCTGAAGCGCCAGATCGCGCTGCTCAAGCCGAAGGTGATCGTGGTGCTGGGCCGCTTTGCGGCGCAGTCACTGCTGCGCTCGACCACCCCGATCGGCAAGCTGCGGGGCACGGTGCATACCTACGAAGGCATTCCTGTCGTAGTGACGTATCACCCGGCATACCTGCTGCGCACGCTGACCGACAAGGCGCGTGCGTGGGAAGACCTGTGCCTGGCCCGTGAGGTACATGATCGTGCGGGAGCTCAAGCCTGATCCCGCGCAACCCATTGCACCGGGTGGCTCCGCGCTGACCGGTGCGGACGCGCATCCGCCGCTGCCGCCGCCGCATTTGCCACTGTGGCGCGGCGCGGCCTCCCAGCGCACGCGCGATCTGGCCTGGTGTTCACTGTCGCCGATGTTGCTGTCGCGGTTGCCCGACGAGTACCAGGCAGGCGCGGCGCGACTGGCCCGCTGGCCCACTGGGACGCGTAACGCGTGGCAGGCATGGCTGGCGCAGGCCGATCCGGCACTGCTTCCCGAGACCATCGCCGAACTGAGCGGCCATCCCGATCCTACCGGTAGCCGCAGCCTGCGGCTCGGCCGGCACGCCGAGCGACTGCTCCACTTTGCCTTGCAGCATGGCACCGGCATCGAACTGCTGGCTGCCAATGTGCCGATCCGGCGCGCCAATGGCCATGGCATCCAGACGCTCGGCGAACTCGATGTGGTCTGGCGCGATCCTGCCACGGCCGAAACGGTGCATTGGGAAATGGCGGCCAAGTTCTACCTGATGGTCGAAGGCACGGTGGATCGCCGCGCGTTTGTCGGTCCGAACCTCGTTGACCGGCTGGGCGACAAGCTCGACCACATCGTGCGCCGGCAGTTGCCGCTGGGCCGTACCGCCGAGGCACAGGCCATCGTTGGCCAGGCGGTGCATCGTAGCGAGGTCTATCTGCTGGGCTGGCTGTTCTATCGCGACGGCGTGGTGCCGGCGGGACTCGACGCGCTCGGGATTGCGCCCGACCACCAGCATGGCTGGTGGTCGACGCTCGACGCGTGGTCGGCGTGGGCCGTCGAGCATGAAAAGCAAGGCGTGCGCTGGTGCCGGCTGCCGCGCGTGGACTGGCTTTCGGGGGCACGCGTTGATGAGGCGGATACGGAGTGCGCCGCCGCACTGGGCGAAACCCTGCGGCAGCGCTTTACCGATCCGCACCAGGCATGGCGGCGCGAGGCGCCGGTCATGATCTGCGAACTGGAACCGGCGGGTGCCGCCGAGCCCGGCATCTGGATCGAGCGTTCACGCGGCTTCGTGGTGCCACCGGGATGGGAATCGAAGGCCCATGCCCGGGCGGCCGAACCCTAGTCAGCCGAACCTGAAGCCCCCTGGAAAGGAAAAAGCCGCCCGGTAATCAGGCGGCTTTTTCTTTTCTTTACGGTAAGTCGCAATTGCGACCCTGGTCAGTGGTGCTTGTCTTCGCCGATCATCGCCAGCGAGTTGTAGAGCTTTACGTTGTGCTTGTGCAAGCGCATGACCAACAGCATGGTCGCCACGATGAACAGGCCTAGCGCGACGATGACAAAGCCGATCGGAATGTTGAGCTTGATCAGCAGTGCGTACAGGCACAGCATCAGCAGCACCGAAACATTCTCGTTGAAGTTTTGCACGGCGATCGAATGGCCGGCCGACAACAGCACATGGCCGCGATGCTGTAGCAGGGCGTTCATCGGTACCACGAAATACCCGGACATCGCCCCCACGATCATCAGGAACACATAGGCAATGGCCATGTACAGCGGCATGTGCATGCCCATTACGTCGAGCATGACAGCGGGGATGGTGTCCTTGGTGTAGAACGCCATCAGCATCACGGTCGCGCCCATGGCCACGCCGAACGGCAGCACGGACAGCGACTTGCGCAGCGGAATGCGCGCGGCGGCCGCGATGGCGCCCACGGCCACGCCTACGGCCACTACGGCCTGCAGCAGCGCACCCTGGGACAGGTTCAGGCCGAGCGACTTTTCCGCCCACTTGAGCACGATGAACTGCAGCGTGGCGCCCACGCCCCAGAACAGCGTGGTCACGGCCAGGGAAATCTGGCCCAGCTTGTCGCGCCACAGCGCGATAAAGCAGTCACCGAATTCGGCAATCAGCTTGATCGGGTTCTTTTCCTGCTGGGGATAGCGCGCGCCGGTCTCAGGGATGAACACGTTGAACAGCGCCGCAATGAAATAGAACAGCATGATCACCACCATCGCCGCTTCGGCGGGGGTATTGATGCCGGTATCGACATAGGGCAGGTCGAAGCGCAACAGGATCGTCGACAGATGGACCGAGATCAATGCGCCGCCCACGACCGTGCCCAGGATGATCGAGCCAACGGTCAGGCCCTCGATCCAGCCATTGGCCATGACCAGTTTTTCCGGGGGGAGCAGTTCGGTCAGGATGCCGTACTTGGCCGGCGAGTAGGCCGCGGCGCCAAAGCCGACGATGCCATAGGCCAGTAGCGGGTGCAGCCCGAACATCATGATGGCGCAGCCGGCGATCTTGATCGCATTGGTGATCAGCATCACCTTGCCCTTGGGCATGGAGTCGGCGAATGCGCCCACGAATGCGGCAAGCACCACATACGACAAGACAAAGAACAGCTTGAGCAGTGGGGTCATCCACTGCGGGGAATGCAATTCGGTGAGAAGGGCAATGGCCGCGATAAGCAGGGCATTGTCGGCCAGCGACGAAAAGAACTGCGCGGCCATGATCGTGTAGAAACCCTTCTTCATACCTTGGACTCTGTCTCCATCGCGGATGTCCGTGTGGACGGGCAAGAGCGAGCCGGCGGGTAGCGTCGCGGCTTGCGCGGAACCTGTAGCGCCGGCTCTGTCAAACTGGGGCGGGTGCGCAACTTTAGCGCGCCTTGCGGCTTGCCTGACCGTCATTGACATATTGCTTCTCTTTTAAAACATGGCCGTAGCGTCCGGCTTTATATCACGAAACCACGACATTTCAGCACACTGGCGGACGCGCATTGGACAGTACATGCCCGTATGGATTCCCGGAATCTTCTTGCGGATGTGGTCAAATATCGTCTGCGCGGGATGGCATCGCCCGATTGCGCAGGCAATTTTCCGAAATGCCTGCCGCCGCACAGTACGTGCCATCTCAACGCCCGAATCCAGTGGGCTGCCGACCGGGTCTTCCCGCATCTGGTGCAAGACGCGTTCGGTAGCCCACGTCAGTTGTCATATCCATGCCTAGACCCATTCACGCCGTCATCCACCAGCCCGCGCTGGCCAACAACCTGGACGTGGTGCGCCGCCATGCGCCGGACGCCCGCGTCTGGGCCGTGGTCAAGGCCAATGCCTACGGCCACGGCATCCGCCGCGCCTTTGCCGGCCTGAAGGCCGCCGACGGGTTCGGACTTCTGGACCTCAACGAGGCCGTGCTGCTGCGCGAACTTGGCTGGCAGGGACCGATCCTGCTTCTAGAGGGATTCTTCCAGCCGCAGGACGTTCCCCTGCTCGAGCAATACCGCCTGACCACCGCCATCCATTGCGAAGAGCAGTTGCGCATGCTGGAGATTGCCCGGCCCAAGGGGCCGCTGGCCATCCAGCTCAAGCTCAACACCGGCATGAACCGGTTGGGCTTCCGCCCCGAGCAGTACCGAACGGCCTGGGAACGGGCCCGGACCATGCCGTGCGTGGGCAGTATCGTCCACATGACGCATTTTTCCGATGCCGACAGCCCGCGCGGCATTGCGCACCAGATCGAAGCGTTCGACGCCGCCACAGCCAACTTGCCAGGCGAGGCCACGCTGTCGAATTCGGCCGCGGTGCTCTGGCATCCGTCGGCGCACCGTAACTGGGTGCGTCCCGGCGTGATCCTGTACGGCGCCTCGCCAACCGGGCTGTCTGCCGATATCGCCACTACCGGGTTGCAGCCGGCCATGTCGCTGCACAGTGAACTGATTGGTGTCCAGGACCTGCAGCCTGGCGATACGGTTGGCTACGGTTCGATGTTTACGGCCGACCGCCCGATGCGTATCGGTGTGGTGGCCTGCGGCTATGCCGACGGCTACCCGCGCCACGCGGCCGGATGGGGCGACAAGCGCGCGCCGGTGCTGGTCGATGGCGTGCGTACCGAGCTGGTGGGCCGCGTGTCGATGGACATGATCTGTGTGGACCTGACGCCATGCCCGAAAGCCCGGGTCGGTTCGCCGGTCACGCTCTGGGGCCACGGCTTGCCGATCGATGACGTGGCCGCGGCCAGCGGTACGGTTGGTTATGAACTCATGTGCGCACTGGCTCCGCGTGTACCGACCACGGTTGCCACGCTGACCACCGCGGACCCCGTGGTCTCGGCCTGACCTGCCTGATAATTCCGATCGATGGCGAAGACCAAGACTGTCTATACCTGTACCGAGTGCGGCGGCAGCTCGCCGCGCTGGGCCGGCCAGTGCCCGCAATGCAATGCCTGGAATACGCTGGTGGAAACCGTGGCGGACTCGGGTCCGTCCGGGGCCCGGCGCTTCCAGCCGCTGGCCGCGTCGGCCGTGGTTCGCAAGCTCAGCGATATCGAGGCGGCCGACGTGCCGCGCTTCTCGTCGGGCATCGACGAATTCGACCGCGTGCTGGGCGGTGGCCTGGTATCGGGCGGGGTGGTGCTGATTGGCGGCGACCCCGGCATCGGCAAGTCCACGCTGCTGTTGCAGGCGCTGGCCAATCTGTCGGCCAGCAAGCGGGTGCTGTATGTCAGCGGCGAGGAGTCCGGCGCCCAGATTGCACTGCGTGCGCAACGGCTTGGCGTGGAAGCCGCCACGCTGGGTCTGTTGCCCGAGATCCAGCTGGAGAAGATCCAGGCCGCACTGGAAATCGACAAGCCCGAAGTGGCCGTGATCGACTCGATCCAGACGCTGTATTCGGAGGCCTTGACCTCGGCGCCGGGCTCGGTGGCCCAGGTGCGCGAATGCGCGGCGCAACTGACGCGCATTGCCAAGAGCAGCGGCATCACCATCATCCTGGTCGGCCATGTCACCAAGGAAGGCAGCCTGGCCGGGCCACGCGTGCTGGAGCACATCGTCGATACGGTGCTGTACTTCGAGGGCGACACCCATTCCTCGCACCGGCTGATCCGTGCCTTCAAGAACCGCTTTGGCGCGGTCAATGAACTGGGCGTGTTCGCGATGACCGAGCGCGGGTTGCGGGGTATCAGCAATCCGTCGGCACTGTTCCTGTCGCAGCATGAAGACCAGGTGGCCGGATCGTGCGTGCTGGTGACGCAAGAGGGCACGCGGCCGCTGCTGGTGGAAGTACAGGCGCTGGTCGATACGGCCAACGTTCCCAACCCGCGGCGGCTGGCGGTGGGCCTGGAACAGAACCGGCTGGCGATGTTGCTGGCCGTGCTGCATCGGCACGCGGGAATTGCCTGCTTCGACCAGGATGTGTTCCTGAACGCGGTGGGCGGGGTCAAGATCACGGAGCCGGCGGCCGACCTGGCCGTACTGCTGTCGATCCACTCGTCGTTGCGCAACAAGCCGTTGCCGCGTGGCCTGGTGGTGTTTGGCGAAGTGGGCCTGGCCGGCGAGATCCGTCCCAGCCCGCGCGGGCAGGAGCGCCTCAAGGAGGCCGCCAAGCTTGGTTTCACGATGGCGGTGATACCGAAGGCCAATGCCCCGAAGCAGCCGGTCGACGGACTCGAAGTCATTGCGGTGGATCGGCTGGAACAGGCCATCGACCGCGTACGAAACCTGGACTGACACGCCATGACCGACGCCGCCGTGGAACCCGAGGACAGTGCGGCGGCACGTTCTTTTGCACGCGCCAAGCGTTCGCAGGCTGCCTACCAGACGCTGCGCGACGACATCTTCGCGTTCCGGTTGCTGCCCGGCGACCGCTTTACCGAAAACGATGTGGCCGAGCGGCTCGGCATCTCGCGCACGCCGGTGCGCGAGGCGCTGCAGCGTCTGCAGGGCGACGGCCTGGTGCGCGGCTACTACCGCAATGGCTGGGAAGTGGTGCCGCTGGACCTGGCCCGCTTCGAAGCGCTCTATGAATTGCGCACGCTGCTGGAAACCCATGCGGTAACGCGGCTCTGCCAACCTTCCCACGCCGCGCAGCGCAGGGCACTGGTGGCTACCCTCGACCCGATCTGGCGTGTGCCCCGCGGCGAACGCCTTGCCGACGGCAATACCGTGGCGCAACTCGACGAGGCGTTTCACCTGTCGATCGTCGATGCGGCTGGCAATCCCGAGTCCGCCGCCGTACATCAGCAGGTCACCGATCGCATCCGCATCATCCGTCGGCTCGATTTTGCCTACGACGACCGCATGGCGCTGACCTATGACGAGCACAGCGCCATCCTGGCCGCGCTGGATGCCGCCGATGGGGGGCGCGCCGTGGCCTTGCTGTCGGCGCATATCGAGGATGGCCGCGCCGAAGTCAGCCGCCTGACAATGGAGCGGCTGGAGCAGGCGCGCACCAGCCTCGTGCGGCCGGCCGACGCGGTTGCACCCGGGCGGCGCAGGCGCTTCGGCTGACTGGCGCTTCACCCATCCGCACAACGTCCGGCAACGCTGGGCGTGCCTCGGCTTAATTTTCCGATTTCCAGATTTCATGCGGCTTCGCGGGCCGCAAGCCTCATCGTGCCTGCCGACAGGGCAGGGTATGGCACGCCTATTGCAATCGTTCTGCGCAGGAATTTTATGTATACATAAATCGCGGAACTGGCATAAGCATGGTGAGCATCCACCTGAATCCGATCCGGGGCAGCCGGGGCATGGCCGTGGCACCGCACGCGCTGGCATCGCAGAGCGCACTGGCTGTCTTGCGCGAGGGCGGCAATGCCGTCGAGGCAATGGTCGCTGCCGCAGCCACGATTGCCGTGGTGTACCCACACATGAACAGCCTGGGTGGCGACAGTTTCTGGCTGATCGCGCGTCCTGGCGAAGCACCGCGTGCGCTGGATGCCTGTGGTGCCGCCGCCGGTGCGGCCACGATTGCGCGATATCGCGAGGCAGGCTTCGCGTCGATTCCGGTGCGCGGTGGCATGGCGGCCAATACCGTGGCGGGTACGGTCTCGGGCTGGCAGGCCGCGCTCGACTGGTCGCGCGATACGCTCGGCGGACGCCTGCCGTTGTCGCGCCTGCTGGCCGATGCGATTGACTATGCGCGCGTTGGCGTGCCGGTCACGGACAGCCAGGCCGCGTGCGTGGCCGGCAAGGCTGACGAACTGCGCGACCTGGCCGGGTTTGCCGACACCTTCCTGGTCGATGGTGTCGCCCCCGCGCCCGGCAGCCGCTTCCGCCAGCCGCGCCTGGCCGCCACGCTGGAGCAACTGGTGCGCGCGGGGCTTGGGGATTTCTACCACGGCGATCTCGCGCGCCTGCTGGCTCGCGAACTGGAACTCAGTGGCAGTCCGCTGACCGCGGCCGATCTCCACGCGCATCGCGCTACCTGGAAAGCACCGCTGGCGTTGCCGCATTCGCACGGCACGGTCTACAACATGCCGCCACCCACGCAAGGGCTGGTATCGCTGCTGATCCTGGGCCAGCTCGATCGCATTCTCACGCGTGACATGGATCCGTTCGGACCCGCGTTCGTGCATGCGTGTGTGGAAGCGACCAAGCAGGCGTTCCATGTGCGCGATCGCCATATCACCGACCCGGCTTATATGGAGATCGACCCGCAGGATCTGCTGGCGCCTCCCTGGCTCGACGCGGCGGCCGCGCGCATTCGTCCCGATCGCGTCTTGCCTTGGGGGCAGGGCATGGGGCCCGCCGACACGGTATGGATGGGCGTGATCGATGGCAACGGCGTGGCCGTCAGTTTTATCCAGAGCATCTACCACGAGTTCGGCAGCGGCATCGTGCTGCCCGGATCGGGCATCAACTGGCAGAACCGCGGTTGCAGTTTTTCGCTGGACCCGGCCGCGCGCAATCCATTGATGCCGGGTCGCAAGCCATTCCATACGCTGAACCCCGCCATGGCGCGTCTGCACGATGGCCGCACGCTGGTCTACGGAAACATGGGCGGCGATGGCCAGCCGCAATCGCAGGCGGCGGTGTTCTCGCGCATCGTCCATTTCGGCATGAACCCGCAGGCAGCGATCGATGCGCCGCGCTGGTTGCTGGGCCGCACGTGGGGCCAGACCAGCGACACGCTGAAGCTCGAGGCGCGCTTCCCGGTGGCCACGCAGCACGCGTTGCGCGAGCTCGGGCATGAAGTCGAGACGCTGCGCCCCTATGACGAAACGATGGGCCACGCCGGCGCCATCGTATTGCAGCCCGACCGGCTCTACCAGGGCGGCAGCGACCCGCGCAGCGACGGCGCCGTGGCCGCGTGGTGAGCGCCGTACGAATTCCAACAATGCGTGGTGCAGCCCGGCCGCGTGTCTCTCTCGATGTTCGCTTGAAGGAGTGGTTCGATGCGTTCCGTTGCCGATAACGCGACACTAGGTGTGCCGCAAGCCATGCCATTGGCGCGCACGCGCTGGCTGCAGCTATTGCTGGGGCTCGTGTGCATGATGGCGATTTCCAGTCCGCAGTATGTGTGGACGCTCTTTACCAAGCCGCTTTCGGCCAAGCTTGGCGTGCCATTGTCCGAACTGCAGATCACGTTCTCGCTGCTGATCGTGTTGCAGACGTTCTTCTCGCCGTTCCAGGGTGCCATGATCGAACGCTTCGGTCCGCGCCGGCTGATCGCATTGGGCACGGTGCTGGCGGGCCTGTCGTGGGTGCTGGCGGCCTCGGCGCAGAGCGTGGGCATGTTGTACCTGACCTATGGCGTGATCGGTGGGCTGGGTACCGGCATTGTCTATGTTGGCGTGGTGGGCCAGATGGTGCGCTGGTTCCCCGATCGCCGCGGCTTTGCCGTGGGCATGGTGGCGGCCGGCTATGGCATGGGGGCCATCGTGACCACGTTCCCGATTGCCGCGGCACTGGCCGGCAAGGGGCTCGAGACCACGCTGTGGCAGTTCGGCCTGGTGTTTGCAGCGATCGGCTTCGTGGCGTCGCAGGGGCTGCGGTCTCCTGCCGCAGGCGAACAACTGCCGTTGCGTCCCACCTTTACGCCGTCGAACGTGGCGGATGTGCCGACGCGCAAGATGCTCAAGACGCCGCTGTTCTGGCTGCTGTTCGTGATGATGACGATGATGTCGACCTCGGGCCTGATGGTGACATCGCAGATGGCGGCCTTTGCCAAGGACTTTGGCGTGGCCAATGCCGTGGTGTTCGGCATGGCCGCGTTGCCGCTGGCGCTGACCATCGATCGGCTGACCAATGGCCTGACCCGCCCGATGTTCGGCTGGATCTCGGACCGCTGGGGGCGCGAGAACACGATGTGCTTCGCATTTGCACTGGAAGCGGTGGCCATGACGCTGTGGTTGCTGACGCGCGAGAATGCGGTGCTGTTCGTACTGTTGTCGGGCGTGGTCTTCCTGGGCTGGGGCGAGATCTTCTCGTTGTTCCCGTCGACGCTGACCGACACCTTCGGTACGAAATTTGCCACGACCAACTACGGCTGGCTCTATATCTCGCAAGGCATCGGCTCGATCTTCGGTGGTCCGCTGGCCGCGCTGATGCATGAACGCATGGGCAGCTGGATGCCGGTCTTCGGCGTGGCCATCACGCTCGACATCATCACGGCGGTACTGGCCATTGCGATACTGAAGCCCTGGCGCCGCCGCTATCTGGCAGCTCCGGCAACGGCCTGAGCGCCCCGGAGACAGCTGGCTGCGTCAATCCGCCACAGCGGACACTGTGGCGGATTGTTCAGGCACCGTGATGGTCCGGCAAAAAATGGGTAATAATTCGCGTCGAAGCAATCCTTGCCCCTTGACGCGCCTATGCAAGCCAATTCCCGTGCCTATTTCCTGCTGATCGCCATCGTCTCGTTCGCGATGCTCGGCGCCGCGCTCTACATGCAATATGTGGAGGGCTACCAGCCATGCCCGCTTTGCATCATGCAACGCTTTGCCTTCGTCGGCATTGGGGTGTTCTCTCTGCTGGCCGCCATCGCGCAGAACACGCGCACGCTGTGGCAGGGGCTGGGCATGCTGTCCGGTGTGGCCGGGATTGCCGTGGCGGGCTATCACGTGTCGCTGCTGCTGAACCCGAAGGCCTCATGCGGCATCGACCCGCTGGAAAACTGGGTCAACGCGCTGCCCACGGCCAAGCTGCTGCCGCAAGTGTTCTATTCGGACGGCCTGTGCACCGCGCCGCTGCCACCGCTGTTCGGCCTGTCGATCCCGGCATGGTCGCTGATCTGGCTGGTCATCCTGACGTTCACGCTGGCAGTAGGCCTGATCCGCCGCGAGAAGCATTACCGCTGAGGTTTTTCTCCCCTCTCCCGCACGCGGGAGAGGGGCGGGGGAGAGGGC